>DQGF01000321.1:0-9757 GCA_003525045.1 Pseudomonas sp.
CAGGAGCTGCACGGGGTTTCGCCGAAAGGGGCGGGCCCCGGGGGAGCCGATAGCGGTTTTGGGCGCCGCAGCCGCGGCGAGGTTGGCTGGCGCATTCATGGGCGGCTCCGTTGGATGGCCAACTGGTGGGCGAGGTCTGCGGCCAGCGCAACGCGCTCGCCGGGAGATTGCAGTGATGGCGTATGCAGCAACCGGTCGATCTGCGGATGCTGGTCGAGCGGTGAGCCATCCAGCCAGGCCATGACGTTGGCGTAATAGAACAACTCGGACTGACTGCTCAAGCCAAGGGCGTGGGCCTTCTGGAATAGCTGTTCGAGCATTGGCCAACGCAGGATCACGGCTTCACCGCCATAACGTTCGGGGAAGTAAGCGAGCAGGTGAGTGTCGAGTTCGAGCAGTACGCGGCGCCGATCAGCGTGGTCCAGCGCCGAATTCTGTTCAGGGCTCAGGCGATAGGGCGTCGGCAGGTCAGGACGCTCGGACGACCGGGGTTGGTGGCGATGCCAATTCGCGCCGACGCTATCGGCCGTTACCACACAGGACAGTGGACCAAACAAACGCTGATCGCCGCTGCCGAACAGGGCGCGCGCCACGGCGGCGTCGGCCAGTCGCAAAATCACCGGCAGACCCTCTGACATTTCAACCGTCAGCAGTTTTCGCAAATGTTGAGTAACACCATGCGCAGGCTCGGAGCTGAACAACAGCACGCCCCATTCCTCGTGCGCGCGCTCCAGATAGAACCGAAAAACTGGCGAGTCAGGGTGTTCGATCATCACCAATAGCGGTGAGATATCCCGTAACTCGGTGAAGGGCGGGCAGTCATATAACGCGACGGTGCTGACACCGGGACTTAGCTGTTTCAAGCGTTCCGGCAAGTTGATCTGGGTCGCGCCGTCCAGCAACACAAAAGCCTGTTGCTCGTTCCAGGGCAGGTCTGTGGGCAGTGAGGTCGAAAGCTTCATGCTTGAGCAGCCTCGCATATCAGGCAACGTGAGCGGCGTGTTGAAACCAGCGCTTGGCGTTGTTGAGCGGCGTCGAAGTTCACCTTCAACAGGGGTAATGCGCCCGGCATCAGTGGCTCTGCCGGCAGGCCCGCGGCCGGGGCGCCACCTTCTACAATCGCCACGCTGCTGAAAATGCCCTCCGGCCCCAGCGTCAGCCAATGCCCACCAGCCTTGATGGTCAGTTGCACGCCGCCATCGATGACGACTTGTTGCCCTGCGTTAATGTGGATGTGCTGGTTGGCGCTGAGTCGCTGACTGGCGACGCGAATATGCTGGTCACCCAGCACTAGCAGGTGATCGTCCTGTCTGAGTTCGGTAAGGCGGTTGCCGTGGGTGAGGTGGTGTTCTTCGCTGCGCAGGTCGTGGCTGGCAATGCCGCCAACCACGACGGTGCGTTGGTTGTCGACCTGAATGCGTTCGTCGTTGAGCACGAGCTGGACGAAATCGCGCTGGGCGCGCAGGGCTATTTCCTCTGAGCCGGCTCTGTCCTCGATGCGCAACTCGTTGTAACCGCCACCACCGGGGCTGCTCTGGCTGCGAAAGATGCTTCGCGTATGCTCGGCGGGCAGGTCCAGTGGCACGGGTGTCGCTGTATTCGGCAAGCAACCAAGGACGAAGGGCTTGTCGGGATCGCCTTCGCTGAACCCCACCAGTACTTCCATACCGACTCGCGGAATCAGGACACTGCCATAGCGATCATGGCCCCAACCGGTGGCGACCCGCAGCCAGCAGCTCGATTGCTCGTTGTGCTGACCGTCACGGTCCCACGGCAGCTGAACCTTTACCCGACCGTACTCATCGCAATAGATTTCTTCACCGGCAGGCCCAGTGACCACCGCGTGCTGGTTGCCGGTCATGCGGGGTTTGGGGTGTTCAAGGGCCGGTCGAAAAATCACGTCCCAAGGTGTTGCGACGAAGTGATTACGGTAGCCCTGGCTGAAGTCGTCAATAGGATTCCCGTCTGTAATTGACTCTTCGAGAACCTGGGGTTGTTTGCAGACATGCTCAACCTCAGTCAGCAGCCACAAACCATTCCAGTCACCGCGTGGGTGTTCGGTCATGTCAACGAAGTGTCCGCTGCGCATGACGCTTTGGTCACTGCGCCCACGGCCTTGCCGGTAATCGGCGCGATGGCGCTCCAGGGCTCGCTTGGCCAGATGTTTGCCGCGTTCACGCTCGGTGAATTGCCCTGGGAAGGCGTAATCCTCCAAGTGGGGCAGCTGCGGGTTCTTACTCTCGCTATCCAGTTGCAAGCGGGGGTTTTCGAAGTCGTAATCCCGGCGGCTGACGTGGGTGGTGCGGGTTTCCAGACTTATCTGGAAGCGATCAATTACCGAGGCTTCGGCGACCATGCCGCTGCCCTGGGCATACGCCGTCGGGCTCTCGGGTTTCGGGAATACCGTCTGATCATCGCCGAACACCAACACATGCCCTGAGGCACTGTGCTGAAAATGAAAGTGCAGACCTTCTTCCTCGCACAGCCGTTGAATGAAGTGCAGGTCTGACTCGGTGTATTGCACGCAGTAGAGTCGTGGCCGGTACTCTGCGTTGAGTTGGAAACGCCAGGTATCCGCTTGGATTCCGTGGTCGGCCAGTACTTTGCCGATGATCTGCGGCACGCTCAAGTGCTGAAAAATACGTTGGTTGTAGCGATGCGCGAGATAGGCGAGGCGGGGTGCCAGGGTGATTTGATAGTGGGTCAGGCGTTTGCCCGAGTCACCTTGGGCGACTCGATAGACATGGCCATGAAGGCCGGAATTGTCAGGGCCGAACGTCAGAAATGCCGGGCGATGGAGCAGCGACTCGAGATCCAGATCGGGGCGCTCGCTGACCAGTTCGAGCTTGACCTCATAGGGCCGGTTCAGCGCTTCCTTGGCCCGAAACTCGAGGACCTGAAGGTCGTAGGAAAACCCTGCAATGTCCAGTGTGAAAACAACTTCGTTCGCCGTAGAGAACATCCGCGCATCCCTGTGTTTTTAAGGCACAGGACTTTGCGTGAATCAACGAGTTGGCGAAGTCAGTCGATTCGGTATCCGTTGTAGGACATGTCCGTGAAGCAGAATCTCAGTCGGGATGGCGACCTTTTCTGACAGTCACTTCGGATAAAGCGGCGGCAACCCACTGTCACCCACCGGGTCATGCACCCGTTCGGCAATGGGGATGGCACGAATCGCCCGCCACAGATCCTCACCTTGCCAGTGTTGCCCGGTTTCGCTGTAGAGCGCGCCGTTCAGCCCGTCGAGGGCGTCGGACAGCGGTACGAAGCGGGCGGCCATGTCGGCCAGGGTTTCCGGTTGTTGCCGGGCCCAGGCGTCGAGGGCCTGGCGAGTGGCGTGGGTGTCGTTGGCCTGACAGGCGCGTTTGAGGTCGTCGAGCACGCTGCGCGGACTCGGGCCGGTCTGCGCGGCCCGCAGGATCGCCGGTTGCCAGCGGGCGCGCCACCAGAGACCGAAGCCCAACAGGGTGGTGCAGGCCAGGATCAGGCTGCTGAGTTTCCAGCGCCAGAGGGTTTCGCTGTCGACTGCGGAAATGGCTTGCGGTGTGCCGGTCGGGGTGTCGACCATCAGGCTTGGGTTGTTCGCCACCTGCAGGGTCTGGGCCGGCAGACTCGTGCGTTCCAGGTGATCCTCGAAGGTGTTCCACCAGGTCACTTCCACCGCTGGCAACTCGATGGCGCCACTGCGTGTCGGCACCAGGGCTTCGCGGTCTTCGCGACTGCCGATCAGACCGCGCTCGCTGTTCTGGTTGCCCAACACCGGTTGATCCGGATAGCGCCGCAGGCCGTTGACGTCGGTGGCGGGCAACGGCGGCAATTGCGAACTGGCCAGGCCCTCGGCCTTGACGGTCAGACGGCGGGTCAGCGAATCGCCCACCTGCGCGTGATCCGGTTCCGGGTTCCAGCTCTCGCCCAGGCTCAGGCTGCGGGCCGGCAGCCAGGGCACATCGGCCGGGTAAGCGCTCGGTTTGGCCTTGACCGTCAGCATTATCTCGGAGGAACTGACACGCATCAGTTTGCCGGATTTCGGCACTTGGGAGGTGGCGTCCTGGGGCGGTTTAGCGTCCACCAGGGCGGCATTGAAGATCTGCGCCGGAATGATCAATTCACCGCTGTGCTGCGGGTAGATCGCGTAGCGCATTTCGATCACGCCGTGGCGCAGGCCATCGATGTCTTTCTCGTAGGTGCGCGACTCGCCCAGTTGCTCGATGCGTACATCGGCTATCTGCAGGGGCGGCAGGCTGCTGTCATCGTACAGCGACACCGAATGGTAGATACGCAGCGTCAGGATCGCTTGGGCTTGTACATACACGCTGTTTTGATCGAGGCTGGCGTCGATGAACACCGGAGCCAGTTCGTGGCTGCTGCCCTGGGTTTCGCTCTCGACTACTTGCAGGGTGATCGGCTGGCTCTGCGCATCACCCAGTTGCAGCAACGGAATTTCCACGCTGCCGTTCTGCCGAGGCAGCAGGGTGATGATCCAGCGAGTGGTCGCACGGTTGTCGCCGTTAAGGGTGTTCAACTGGTTGACCTGACGGGTGCCGCGCACTTCGAACAGTGGCTCCAGCGGCGTCAGGTCGGGCTTGCCGAACTGCGTGACGTCAGTGGATTCCAGGGTCAGCTCGACCGTCTCGCCGGAGTTCAGGCGACCGCGATCCACACTGGCGACCAGCTCCGCAGCCTGGGCCTGAACGGTGCAGAGCAACAGGGCGGGCAGCAGGGCGAACCTGGAGAGGGTAAAGCGGGTCATCGAGTTTTTCCCTGATCCTGATGTTGTTGCTGTTCGTACCAGAATTTGCGCCTGAGCAATTCACCCGGGTTATCCGGGATCTTGCGCAGCCATTGCTCCAGCGCCTGGCGCTGTTCGCCATCGATACTGGCATTGGCCGGGCGCAAGGGCGGCGTGGTGTGTTGTTCATCCCCCAGCTCACTGCCGGGGACTTCGTTGGCACCTGGTTTCGACGGCGCTGTGGAGGGCTGCTCAGAATCCGAGGTGGTGGTCTGCCCGGCATCGGTCTTCGGTTCGCCGTTGCTCGACGGTTGAGTGGCAGCGCCGGGCGGTGGTTCTTGCTCGTCGGCCTGATTTTCGTCACCCGGGTTTTGCTTCGACTCAACCGCCGGCGGGGTGTTTTTCTGCTTGATCAAATTTTCCACCAGCGCCTTGTTGGTCAGGGCCGGACGCAAATCCGGCTGACGTTCCAGCGCCTGTTCGTAAGCGTCCAGCGCCGCTTCCAGCGCTCCGCTTTTGGCCAGGGCGTTGCCTCGATTGTAGTGGGCGCGGGCGTCGTTGCCTGTGGCGAACCGCTGAGCGGCGCCACTGTAGTCGCCGGCCTCATAGAGCGCCACACCTTGCCATTGCAGGTCGGTGAAACGCCGGGCGGCCTCGGCCGGGCGCTTCTGCTTGAGCAAGTGCGAACCCTGCTGATCGGGCCGTAGCCACAGGTCTTCGAAGTCGAAGGCATAGCTTGGTTGAGGCAGCAGGAACAACAGCGGCAGGCAGAGCAGCCAGCCACGGCGCCCGGCGCAGGCCGCCAGCAGCAACAGCGGCAATAACAGCCAATAACCCTGATCGGCCCAAGTGTCGAGGCGCAGGGTCTGGCCGTCGCTGCGCAGTGCGCGCGGGCCGTCGAACAGACCTAGCGCACGCAGATCGGTATCGTCCAGCCGCGCGTGGCGGTAGCGTCCGTCCAGTGCATTGGCAAAGGCTTTCAGGCCGGGTTCGTCCAGATGCGGCACCAGAATCGCGCCCTGATCGTCCTTGAGGAAACTGCCGTCCTCTTGAGTGATCGGCGCGCCTTCGGCGGTGCCGACACCGAGCATCAGGAACTGCGTCGACTTGCCCTCCAGCGCCTGTCGAATCCCTTGGCGTTCCTGTTCGGTCAGGGTCGAACCGATGAGCAGGATCCGACCCTCGCCGAGGGCGCCTTGATTCAGTAGCGCAAGGGCCTTGGCCACCGCCAGATCGGCGCGATGGCCGGCCTGGGGCATTAGCGACGGCTTGAGCGCATCCAGCAGATTGCGGCTGGTGGACAGGTCATCCGACAGCGGCACCAGCGTGTGAGCGCTGCCCGCGTAGACGACGATGGCGGTCTGCACGTCGCTGCGGCTTTGCAGCAAGTCGAACAGCTTGCGCCGGGCCTGTTCCAGGCGATTCGGCGTAACGTCGGTAGCGAGCATTTCCGGGGTCAGTTCCAGGATCACCACCAGCGGATCGGCCGGCTTTTGACTGGTTTGCTCGACACGTTCCCAACTCGGTCCCAGCAGCGCCAGAATGGTCAGCACCCACGCCACACCCAAGGCGACCCACGGCAGTTTACTGTCGCGACCGCTGCCACCACTGAGCAATGCCGCATGAAAGGCCGGCGGCAGAATCATCTGCCAGCGCCCGGCACGTTTCTGTCGGTGCCAGAGTTGCCACAGCAGCCAGCCGAGCAACGGCAACAACAGCAGCCACCAGGGGCGGAACCAATAGGGCCACAGCGCACTCATCGGCGCCTCCGCAGGCGCAGGCGGTTGAGCCGCTGGCGCCAGTCAGGCAGTTGCGTTTGCAAGAACAGATCCTTGGTAAACAGGCGCTGCAAGGGGTTGTCCGGCCAGCGCTCGCGGATCACCAGCAGCATGCTCAGCAGCAACGCCAGCGCCAGCGGCCAGTGGTACAACGCCTGGGCCGGGCGCGCTTGGGTGGGTTGTTGAGTCACCGGCTCGAGTTTGTCGAGAATGTCCTTGATCGCTTGCAGTTCCTTGCCATCGCGGGCGCGGAAGTACTGGCCGCCGGTCGCTTCGGCGATGGCTTTCAAGGCAGGCTCGTCGAGGTCCAGGCTCGGGTTGATCCCGAGAAAGCCCAGGGTGCCACTTTCCTCAGGATCGGCACCGATGCCGATCGGGTAGATTTTCACCCCTTCGGTGGCCGCCAGCCGCGCTGCCGTCAGGGGGTCGATTTCGCCGCCATTATTGGCGCCATCGGTGACCAGGATCAGCACGCGACTTTGCGCCGGGCGCATGCGCAGCCGTTTAAGCGCCAGGCCAATGGCATCGCCGATTGCAGTGTTTTTGCCGGCAATACCGATTCGCGCTTCGTCGAGCCAGATCCGCACCGTGCGCCGGTCAAAGGTCAGCGGTGCCTGCAGGTAAGCCTGACTGCCAAACAGGATCAGACCGACCCGGTCGCCTTCGCGATGCTCAAGGAAGTCACCGAGCAAATGCTGGACCAATGTGAGACGGCTGACATCATCGTCTTGCCAGCGCATGTCGGGGAAATCCATGGACCCGGACACGTCCACCGCGACCAGCAGATCGCGGCCGCTGGCGGCAATCGGCAGCGGTTCGCCGAGCCATTGCGGGCGCGACGCGGCGATCAGCAACAACAACCACAACAGAATGAACGGGGCTTGTTGGCGCCAGGCCGGCAAGTTGGCCCGGGCACGGCGCCGGACCAGGCCTTCGAGGTCGTTGAGGAAGGTGACTTTGAGCGCCGGTTCGCCGCTGTCCGCCACTGGCAGCACGATGCGCAACAGCCAGGGCAGCGGCAGCAGGGCGAAGATCCACGGCCAGGCGAACTCAAACATGTTTGCGAATCCAGGTATCGATTGCTTGAGTCAGGCCGGCGATGGCCTTGTCGTCGAGTTTGCATTCGGGTTTGTAGGCGCCTTCGACCAGCACCATCCAGCGGGTCAGCCCGGCGGCCGGGCACCGGTTGTCGAGGAAGGCCAGCCATTTGCGCCCGTTGAGGGTGTGGCTCTGGCTGTAGGGGTAGTGGTTGCGGCACAGCCGCTTGAGCAACCCATTGAGTTGCTGCAGCCAGGCACCGGCCGGCGCGCCGTCGTAGGGCTTGGGCATCTGCGCCAGCTCGGCCAGGGCCGCGATGCGCACCGGGTCCAGCGGCTGTTCGGCGCGGACGATGGGGCGTTTGTTCGGCAGCAAACGTCGCAATTGCCACAGGCCGAAACCGAGCAAAGGTAGCAATAACAGAAGTAGCCACCAACCCGGCGCCGGTGGCCAGAATTCGATCGGTGGCGGCGAAATCAGCGGTTGCAGTTGCTCGAGGCTGCTCATCGGCCTTTCCCCGGGCGCTCTGGGTTCAGGTACTCGCGCAGTTGCTCGACCATCTCGCTCTGTGTGCTCAAGGGCATCAGCAATACCCGCAGTTTCTGCGCCAGCAGTTCCCAACGGGCAATGCGCGCATCGGCCTGGGCGCGGTAAGTCTGGCGCAGGTCGAAATTGAGGGTGTCGAGTTCCAGTTGCGCCCCCCGTTGCGCAAAGCGCAACAACCCGGCGGCGGGCAGCGCATGATCAAGCGGGTCGGACACGGGCAGCAGCAACAGGTCGCAATGGCGCGACAACAGACTCAGCTGTTGTTCGGCACCTTCCGTCAGGGCGCGTTCGTCGCAGATCACGATCACCAGACTGCCGGGACGCAGGACTTCCCGGGCGCGGCGCAGGGCAATATTGAAGGCGTCGCGGTCCGGCTCGTTTTCGGTGTGCAGCGATTGATTGACCCGCACCAGGCGGTTGAGCAACTGCAACAGGCTCTGCTTGCTGCGCCGTGGCTTGATCTCGTAGTGCTCGTCGTCGCCGAACACCAGCCCCCCGACCCGGTCGTTATGGCCCAGGGCCGCCCAGCCAATCAGACTCGCGGCCTGGGCGGCGAGTACCGATTTGAACATCAGCCCCGAACCGAAAAACAGCCGACGGCTCTGTTCGACCATGATGAAAATCGGTCGCTCGCGCTCTTCGTGGAACAGCTTGGTGTGCGGTTCCTGGGTCCGGGCGGTGACGCGCCAGTCGATGCTGCGCACGTCGTCGCCGGCCTGATAGACCCGCACCTGATCGAAATCCACGCCACGGCCACGCAGCTTGGAGTGGTGCAGGCCAATCAGCGGGCTGCGCTGGCTCGGTGTGGAAAACAGCTGCACTTCACGTACGCGATGGCGCATCTCGATCAGTTCGGCGAGGCTGACACGGATGCCCGGTTCGGGTGGCAGGATGGCGTTCATCGGGGTCAAGCGACGGCTACGACGTCGAGAATCCGCTGGACCACCCGGTCCTGGTCGATACCGGCGGCTTCGGCTTCAAAGGAAAGAATGATGCGGTGGCGCAACACATCGAACAGCACGGCCTGGATGTCTTCGGGGCTGACGAAGTCGCGACCGGCCAGCCAGGCGTGGGCCCGGGCACAACGATCCAGGGCAATCGAACCGCGGGGGCTGGCGCCGTAGGCGATCCATTCGGCCATCTCCGGATCGAACTTGGCCGGGGTGCGCGTGGCCATGACCAGTTGCACCAGGTATTCCTCCACGGCGTCGGCCATGTACAGGCCGAGAATCTCCTTGCGTGCGGCGAAGATCGCCTGCTGGCTGACCCGGCGTTCGGGCTTGGTTTCGCCGTTCAGGGCTTCGCCACGGGCTTGTTGCAGGATGCGGCGTTCGACAGCAGCGTCCGGGAAACCGATTTTCACGTGCATCAGGAAACGGTCCAGCTGCGCTTCGGGCAGCGGGTAGGTGCCTTCCTGCTCGATCGGGTTTTGCGTGGCCATCACCAGGAACAACGGCGACAGCTCATAGGTGCTGCGCCCGACACTGACCTGACGCTCACCCATGGCTTCGAGCAGCGCCGACTGGACCTTGGCCGGGGCACGGTTGATTTCGTCAGCCAGCACCAGGTTGTGGAAGATCGGGCCTTGCTGGAATACGAAACTGCCGGTTTCCGGACGATAGATTTCCGTGCCGGTGATGTCGGCCGGCATCAGGTCCGGCGTGAA
>DQGF01000321.1:10064-10237 GCA_003525045.1 Pseudomonas sp.
CAGGTCGGGGGTGAACTGGATACGGTGGAACTGGGCTTCGATGCCTTCGGCGAGTTCTTTGATGGCCTTGGTCTTGGCTAGGCCAGGGGCGCCCTCGACCAGCATGTGGCCGTCGGCAAGCAAGGCGATGAGCAAGCGCTCGATGAGTTTTTCCTGGCCGAGGATCTGCGTTG
>DQGF01000321.1:10544-10790 GCA_003525045.1 Pseudomonas sp.
ATCTGCGTTGAAAGAAAGGTTCGCAGCGCTAGCAGCGCTTCACGATGTTCCATCGATGACTGTTCCTGGAAAGGGTGACCGCAGACGTTCTGCTAACGCCAGGGCTGGGGGCGTTACTTTAATCCATCGTGGGGGGTGGCGACTAACGGCATTTTGCGTGAAGAGCGGAAATTGATTGGCGAAATTGTTGGAGATTTGTAGGGGCGGGGGATTGAGGTGTCCTTTCGGACGCCTTCGCGGGCAAGC
>DQGF01000083.1 GCA_003525045.1 Pseudomonas sp.
GCTCAAAAACAACGACTATCTCGGCCCATGATTACGCTGAAAAACCTCCTCCCCCATCGCCGCAATCTGCCCCTCGATCAACGCCTCGAACGGCCTCAACAACGGCTCGAACGATGACGGCGCTTCCAGGACCTGCAAGGCCTGCACTATCGCCTCCACCGTCGACAACGCCCCTGGCCCCGGTGCCTTGCGCAATCGATACCGCGACACCCCGCCCTGCGCCAACGTCACCCTGGGCAACGCCGCCAACAACGGATTGAGGTGCAGCATCTTGCGCGCCTTGCGCCAGGTGCCGTCCGGGACGACCAGCAACAGCGGCTCCTCGGTTTCGGCGTACGCCTGCAACGGCTGCGCATCATCGGCAGGAAACAACAGCCGCGCCCGGTAGCCCGGTTGATTCAGCAGCGCCGGCAAATCCTCGAACACCTCGCCCACGATCAGCTCGGCATTGTTCAAGCCCAACGCCTACAGGCGCGCAGTGTTCAGGGCATGGTTCACCTCGTTGGGATGCTGCAACAGCAACACTCGAGTGCGACTGTCGAGGCTCGGGATCAGCGGGCACAGGCAGTGGCTGTGTGGGCGCAGGCAGCGCGGGCATTGGATTCTGGACATCGTCTCAAGCCTGATTCAGTTGTGCTTTGAGCAAATCGCGAAAAGTCTGGATCAGCGGTTCGCGGCTGCGGCCACGGCGCACGATCATCGAAAACGGCGCCTGATAACCGAAGGTCGCCGGCAGCAGAACCCGCAAGTCGCCCTTGTCGGCCCAGGCCTGGGCGTAATGTTCCGGCAAGTAACCGATGTAGGCGCCGGACAGCACCAGAATCAGCTGCGCCTCCATACTTTCCACCGTCGCGGCGCTGTGCTTGAAGCCGTGGCGCGCCAGTTCCGCCTGGCTCCAGTAACCACGCCCGACCATGCGCTGCTGGGTGATGACCTGCTCGGGGATACGCCGCTCGGTGAACAGCGGATGCCGACTGCTGCAATACAACCAGTGTTGCTCACGGTACAACGGCATGTAGACTAGCCCGCTCATGCGCGTGGAAAACGCGCCGATGGCCAGGTCGAGGCGATTGTCCTGCACGCCGAGCTGCAATTCGTAAGGGCTCATGACCGACAAGTGCAAATGCACGGCCGGATGCTCCTGCGTGTAGGCACCGATGGCTTCGGCGAACGGCAAGGCCTTGTCGCTGACGGTGGAATCGATCACCCCCAGGTTCAGCGTGCCGCGCAGTTCACCCTTGAGGGCGGCGGCATACTGTTCGAAACCTTCGAGTTCGCCGAGCAGGCGCAGGGTTTCCTGATGGAACAACTCGCCCTTGCTGGTCAGGCTGAAGCCGCCACGACCACGATGGCACAGCACCAGGCCGAGGGCCGCTTCGAGCTGGCTCATGTAAGTGCTGATGGCCGAGGTCGAGAGGTTGAGCTCTTGCTGGGCGTTGGCAAACCCCTGATGGCGGACCACGCTGACGAAGATGCGCAACAGTTTCAGGTCGGGTAAAGCGTTGGCCATGGGGGTCTCCGTGTGTAGCTTTTGTGGCGAGGGAGCTTGCTCCCGCTCGGCTGCGCAGCAGTCGTAAATCTACTGACGCGGTCCATCCGACACCAAGGTGAATGGTTTTGGGGCTGCTTCGCAGCCCAGCGGGAGCAAGCTCCCTCGCCACAGGTTCTGCGGATGGCCGCAAGTCTATCGCCGCCATCGCCATTAGTTCAGAAAAATCTGAACTAAGTATTTGCCCGTAGCGATTCTTCCGCGCCACTACATTTCGCAGAATCGGCCCACAGCGGTGCCCGTCTCTCCCCGAGCGGAGCAACCGACATAAATAAAACAACGACGATGAGGCCCTACCCGTGGACAAGATTCTTCACCAACCACTGGGCGGCAACGAAATGCCGCGCTTCGGCGGCATCGCCACCATGATGCGACTCCCCCATTTGCAATCCGCTGCCGGCCTGGACGCTGCCTTCGTTGGCGTGCCGCTGGACATCGGCACTTCCCTGCGCCCGGGCACCCGTTTCGGGCCGCGTGAAATCCGCGCCGAATCGGTGATGATCCGCCCGTACAACATGGCCACCGGCGCGGCCCCGTTCGACTCGCTGTCGGTGGCCGACATCGGTGACGTGGCGATCAACACCTTCAACCTGCTGGACGCGGTACGGATCATCGAAGAGTCCTACGACGCCATCCTCGAACACAACGTGATCCCGTTGACTCTTGGCGGCGACCACACCATCACCCTGCCGATCCTGCGGGCCATCCACAAGAAGCACGGCAAGGTCGGCCTGGTGCACATCGACGCTCACGCCGACGTGAACGATCACATGTTTGGCGAGAAAATCGCCCACGGCACCACCTTCCGTCGCGCTGCCGAAGAAGGCCTGATCGACTGCGATCGCGTGGTGCAGATCGGTCTGCGCGCCCAGGGCTACACCTCCGAAGACTTCAACTGGAGCCGTAAACAAGGTTTCCGTGTAGTCCAGGCCGAAGAGTGCTGGCACAAATCCCTGGCCCCGCTGATGGCCGAAGTTCGCGAGAAAGTCGGCGGCGGTCCGGTGTACCTGAGTTTTGACATCGACGGCATCGACCCGGCCTGGGCGCCAGGTACCGGCACCCCGGAAATCGGTGGTCTGACGACCATTCAGGCGATTGAAATCGTTCGCGGCTGCCAAGGCCTCGACCTGATCGGCTGTGATCTGGTAGAAGTTTCGCCCGCTTATGACACCACCGGCAACACCTCGCTGCTGGCCGCCAACCTGCTGTACGAAATGCTCTGCGTACTGCCTGGTGTGGCCCATCGCTGAGGATCGGTCATGAACGAACGTGATCAGGTACTCAACGCCGCCGCCAATCTGGTGTCGGCCTTTGCCCGTAACGATCGCGAAGCCTACTTCGGCGCGTTCAGCTTTGACGCCAGCTTCGTGTTCTACACCCTCGAGCAGCCTCTGTTGTCGCGCGATGCCTATCAGGCGTTATGGGACACCTGGCGCTCGGAGGATGGCTTCGAGGTGCTTTCGTGCACCTCGAGCAACGCTTTCGTCAGCCTGCAGGGTGATGTGGCGATTTTTATCCATGACGTGGCCACCGAGCTGCGCATGGAAGGGGAGCAACACTTCAGCCAGGAGCGCGAGACGATTGTTTTCAGGAAACAAGCGTCTGGCCAAGAACAACAAGGCCTATGGCTGGCCTGCCACGAACATTTGTCCGCGATGCCGGAAGGGCTGCCACCCCCTTAGCCAAACAGGTGACGCTCACAGACGATGAGCGCGCCTTTATGATCGGAGCTGATCATGAATAACAACAACAACGACCAAAGCCTTACGCACATTGAAACATTCGGGGTCGAACAGATCCCGGACAGCGAACGCACCGCAGGCCCGACGGACTTGTTCCGCATGATTTTCGGTGGTTCCAACACCTTTGCCACCGCCGTGCTCGGCAGTTTCCCGGTGCTGTTCGGCCTGTCTTTTCAGGCCGGCGTCTGGGCGATTGTGCTCGGCGTGCTGCTGGGCTCGCTGATCCTCGCGCCAATGGGCCTGTTCGGTCCGCTCAATGGCACCAACAACGCCGTGTCTTCCGGTGCGCACTTCGGCGTGCACGGGCGGATCGTCGGTTCGTTTCTGTCGCTGTTGACCGCCATCGCCTTCTTCTCGCTCTCGGTGTGGAGTTCGGGTGATGCGCTGATCGGTGGCGCCAAACGCCTTATCGGTCTTCCGGAAACCGACCTGACCCTGGGCCTAGCCTACGGTCTGTTCGCGATTCTGGTGCTGACGGTATGCATTTACGGTTTTCGCTTCCTGCTGTGGGTCAACAAGATCGCGGTGTGGAGCGCCAGCCTGCTATTCCTGCTGGGCATCTTCGCCTTCGCCGGTCCCTTCGATGTGAACTTTGCCGGCACCGTCAGCCTGGGGCAACCAGGGTTCTGGGCCGCCTTCATCGGCGCGGCGTTGGTGGCGATGAGCAACCCGATTTCCTTCGGTGCGTTCCTCGGTGACTGGTCGCGCTACATTCCGCGTGACACCTCCAAGCGCCGGATCATGGCCGCCGTGGTGATCTCGCAGATCGCAACCTTCATCCCGTTCCTGTTCGGCCTGAGCACCGCGACCATCGTGGCGATCAAGGCGCCGGACTACATCGCGGCCAACAATTACGTCGGCGGCCTGCTGGCGGTTTCGCCGAGCTGGTTCTTCCTGCCGGTGTGCCTGATCGCGGTGATCGGCGGCATGTCCACCGGCACCACCTCGCTTTATGGCACCGGGCTGGACATGTCCAGCGTATTCCCACGGGTACTGTCGCGGGTCAAGGCGACGTTGCTGATCGGCGTGATGTCGATCGCCTTCATCTTCATCGGACGCTTTGCCGCGAACCTGGTGCAGAGCGTGTCGACCTTCGCCGTGCTGATCATCACCTGTACCACCCCGTGGATGGTGATCATGATCATCGGTCTGCTGGTGCGTCGTGGTTTCTACTGCCCGGATGACCTGCAAGTGTTCCCCCGCGGCGAGAAAGGTGGCCGCTACTGGTTCACCCACGGCTGGAACTGGCGTGGGCTGGGGGCATGGATCCCGAGTGCACTGGTCGGTCTGTGCTTTGTGAACCTGCCGGGGCAGTTCGTCGGTCCGCTGGGCAACCTGGCTGGCGGCATCGACATCAGTCTGCCGGTGACCCTGGGCCTGGCGTCGCTGGTGTATCTGGCGCTGCTGAGTCTGTTCCCGGAGCCGGCCGCGGTGTTCGGCCCGAACGATGCACGCAGCAAGGGCACGGATTCGCTCGGTAAACCGGCAATCAGACAAACGGCTTGACCTGTAGGAGCGAGGCTTGCCCGCGAAGAACGATAACGCGTTCCGGCAGGCACACCGCAGCGTCTGGTTCGCGGGGA
>DQGF01000538.1:0-1713 GCA_003525045.1 Pseudomonas sp.
CCAGCGTGTAGACTTTGGGCAATCGATATTCAGAAGGGAAACGCAATGAGCGAGGAAACAATGCGGTTGGGCCGTGAACGGCGCTATCTGGTGTTACTGGGCGCCATCTGCCTGGCGCTGATCGGCGGCGCGCTGTACATGCAAATTGTTCTGGGCGAGGCGCCATGCCCGCTGTGCATCCTGCAACGCTACGCCTTGCTGCTGATCGCGATATTCGCCTTCATCGGCGCCGCCATGCACACCCGCCGCAGCATCACGGTGTTTGAAACCCTGGTGGTGATCTGCGCCCTGGCAGGCGTCGGGGTGGCTGGGCATCACGTCTACACCCAGTTCTATCCGACCGTCAGCTGCGGCATTGATGTGCTGCAACCGATTGTCGACGGTTTGCCGCTGGCGAAGATCTTCCCGTTGGGCTTCCAGGTCGACGGTTTCTGCTCGACGCCATACCCGCCGATTCTCGGTCTGTCCCTCGCCCAATGGGCGTTGGTCGCCTTTGTGCTAGTGGTCATCCTGGTGCCGCTGCTGGCGTCGCGTAACCGTAAGGCGCTGCGCTGAGTCCAACCTGCGCATCGCTACGTCAACAAAAAAACGCCCCGGTCCTCATTAAGAGCGCCGGGGCGTTTTGCGTTGCAGAGGGCGGGTGAAAAGACCTTGATGCGCGACAAGTCGGGCGGTGACACATGTGCGACATGTTGTCACAGCGCGAGTGTCGCAAGGCATTTCCAGATCGTGAATTGGTACATGACTTCGCAACAAAGCGGTGCTCTTTCAATGTCTGCCGGCTTCGACCCCCATCATCTCCAACAGGCAATTTTAACAGGGCCGGGCGAATTGCCAGAGCCCTTGTCACATAGGGGCTTGGGCCGGGTCGAAGGAGGGCGAAGGGCCTTCGATACTGTCTGAACTGAGGGCGGTAGACCTAATGTTTTCGGTGTTTTTGTTGAGAATTAATTTCGATAATGTGCAGGGCTTTTGCGAAATTCGTGAATGATTGTTGCTGAAATGGATAAAAATTATTTCGGTATGAGACATGGTTTATGAATCGTTACATATCTACAATCGCCCGCACTGAATTCCCCGACACTGCTCACCCTCACTCAGGTGCATGAGCAGGAACAGGGTGTCGAGAGGCCTGATGGCTTCATGCGACCCCCAGGTGTCGGTGCCTTCCACTATCCGCACCAAATGGAATTGGTCTGTAACAAGGCCTTTGACCACGAATTCGAATAAGAACTCACCGCTGTCCCAGGATTTGTCGAACAGCGTCTGACGCGCGACGGGCAGCCCTTATTCAATCCAAGAAAAATGCCAACCCTTGGCAGGGTGAAGTGTTGGCGATCAAAACCCAACTGCATTGCGCAAGCTGCTTTAGAGGTCGTGAGATGAGTAAAAACAGGTACCCAAGACTACTAGGCATATTGCCGCTGCTCGGCACGTTGTTGCTGGGGGGCTGCAACATGACCTTGCTCGATCCCAAGGGCCAGGTCGGCCTGGATGAGCGAAACCTGATCATCACCGCAACGCTGCTGATGCTGTTGGTCGTGATCCCGGTCATCGTCATGACCTTCCTGTTCGCCTGGAAATACCGCGCGTCCAACACCAACGCTACCTACACCCCGAAATGGAACCACTCCACCAAGATTGAAATCGCGGTGTGGACCATTCCGATCCTGATCATCATTGCCTTGGGTTACATCACCTACGAGTCGACCC
>DQGF01000538.1:2002-2123 GCA_003525045.1 Pseudomonas sp.
CACCTACGAGTCGACCCACGCCCTGGATCCGTACCGTCCGCTGGAATCCGACGTCAAGCCGATCACCATTGAAGTGGTCGCGCTGGACTGGAAGTGGGTGTTCATCTATCCGGAGCAAGGC
>DQGF01000538.1:2390-3499 GCA_003525045.1 Pseudomonas sp.
CGCTCGATTGGAAATGGCTGTTCATCTATCCGGAGCAAGGCATCGCCACCGTCAACAAGATCGTGTTCCCGGCGCACACGCCGATCAACTTCAAGGTGACGTCGGACTCGGTGATGAACTCGTTCTTCATCCCGGGCCTCGGCGGCCAGATCTACGCGATGGCCGGCATGCAGACCAAGCTGCACCTGATCGCCAACCAGAACGCTGAAATGGACGGTATCTCCGCCAACTACAGCGGCGCGGGTTTCACCGGCATGAAGTTCAAAGCTATCGCCACTTCCCAGGAGGATTTCGACGCCTGGGTCAGCGAAGTCAAAAAGGCACCTAAACAGCTGGAAAAAGCTGAATACGAAGCCCTTTCCAAGCCAAGCCAGAACAACCCAGTCGAGCTCTACTCCTCGGTCACGCCGAACCTGTTCCAGATCATCGTCGACAAGTACGAAGGCATGAAACCGGGCAAGCCGCACCACGAGAAGAAAGAGAAAGAAGTGGCCCATATGGAAGGGATGGACATGAGTTCGCATTCAGCTGCCGGGGCAGAGGAGTAAACGATGTTTGGTAAATTAAGTTGGGAAGCGGTCCCGTTCCACGAACCGATCGTGATGATAACCATCGCCATGATCGCGCTCGGCGGTCTGGCACTGTTCGCGGGTATCACTTACTTCAAGAAGTGGACCTACCTGTGGACCGAGTGGCTGACTTCGGTCGACCACAAGAAAATCGGCGTGATGTACATCATCGTCGCCATGATCATGCTGCTGCGTGGTTTTGCCGACGCCATCATGATGCGTACTCAGTTGGCCATGGCCACCGAGGGTTCGCCTGGCTACTTGCCGCCTGAACACTATGACCAGATCTTCACCGCTCACGGTGTGATCATGATCATCTTCATGGCGATGCCATTCTTCACCGGCCTGATGAACCTTGCGGTGCCGTTGCAGATCGGCGCACGTGACGTTGCCTACCCGTTCCTGAACTCCCTGAGCTTCTGGCTGCTGGTGTCCGGCGTTGTGCTGGTCAACGTGTCCCTGGGTGTCGGCGAATTCGCCCGTACCGGTTGGGTTGCGTATCCACCGCTGAGCGAGCTGCAATTCTCGCCCGGCGTCGGC
>DQGF01000538.1:3696-3884 GCA_003525045.1 Pseudomonas sp.
TGCTGGTGTCCGGCGTAGTGCTGGTCAACCTGTCCCTGGGCGTCGGCGAATTCGCCAAGACCGGTTGGGTTGCCTATCCACCGCTGTCGGGTCTGCAATACAGTCCGGGCGTGGGGATGGACTACTACATCTGGGCGCTACAGCTATCCGGGCTCGGGACGACGCTGACGGGGGTCAACTTCCTGGCC
>DQGF01000422.1 GCA_003525045.1 Pseudomonas sp.
GAGGACGCCTTCGCTGGCAAGCCTGGCTCCTACAGGTAACCGTCAGCTCGCAGCAGGGTTTCCAGGCAATGCTCGCTGATGTGATAGAAATCTTTCAGTTCCTGAATCTTCACCAACAGCTGAGTCGGGTCCACCGGCTCGGCGCGTTTGACCGCCAGGATCATCTTGTTCTTGTTGGTGTGCTCCAGTGAAATAAACTCGAATACCTTGGTCTCGTAGCCGCAGGCTTCCAGAAACAGCGCGCGCAAACTGTCAGTCACCATTTCCGCTTGTTGGCCCAGGTGCAGGCCGTATTGCAGCATCGGCTTGAGCAGCGCCGGGCTCTGGATCTGCAGGCGGATCTGCTTGTGGCAGCACGGCGAGCACATGATGATCGAGGCCCCGGAGCGAATGCCGGTATGAATTGCATAGTCGGTAGCGATGTCGCAGGCATGCAGCGCGATCATTACATCCAGCTCGCTCGGCGCAACGCTGCGCACGTCACCGCATTTGAACACCAGCCCCGGATGTTCCAGCTTTGCAGCCGCGGTGTTGCACAGGGTAACCATGTCTTCACGCAGCTCGACCCCGGTCACTTCGCCTTCGGCTTTCAAGGTATTGCGCAGATAGTCGTGGATCGCGAACGTCAGATAACCCTTGCCCGAACCGAAATCCGCGACCCGTACCGGCTTGTCCAGCGCCAGGGGCGACGAGGTCAACGCATGGCTGAAGACTTCGATGAATTTGTTGATCTGCTTCCACTTGCGCGACATCGCCGGAATCAGCTCATGTTGCTGGTTGGTCACGCCGAGGTCGGCGAGGAATGGCCGACTCAGGTCGAGGAAGCGGTTTTTCTCGCGGTTGTGCTCGGCGGACGGCACTTCGCGCAATTGCTGAGGTTTGCTCTTGAACAGCGACGACTTGCCCTTTTTGCTGTATTCGAGCTGGGCTTCGTCCGTCAGCGCCAGCAAATGCGCATTTTTGAACGACTCCGGCAGCAACCCGGCAATGGTCGCGACGCCCTCGGCAAGCGACAGATTCTTGGTGATGTCGCGGGTCTTGTAGCGGTAGACGAAGGACAGGCAGGGCTGATCCTTGACCGTCAGTTGCTTGATGATCAGCCGCTGCAGGTCTGTCTCTGTCCCGACGTACTTGGCCAGCACCAGTTTGATGAAAGCGTTCTGCTTCAGACTGGTCGCCAACAGGTCGATAAACAGCGCGTGATGATCCGGCGTGAGGCTGGCGGTAACGGACATGTAAAAAACGCCTCGGCGTGGAAAATCGGGGAATGAACGGCATTTTAGGGGGGATGGGGATTTTCGGCACGGGGTTATTTTTCGACAGGTCCCGGCAACGCCATCCAGGACCTGCATACACCCACTGAAATCTCAGGGTTCCACCAGCCGAAGCTTACGGTTGGTGGGCGAATTGATGACGTATTTGACAATCAACCCCACCGGCACCGCCCACGTCAGGCCGTTGGCCGGGTCAGTGACCACGGCGACGGTTTCAGAGCTGGCCGCGACATCCAGACGCCGGCGATCATTGCTGGACTTGAGTACGCCATAGGCATGGCTGACCAGTCTTTCCGCCAAATGCATCGGCACATCGACACACTCCAGGTGCTTCACTGCACGACAGAACAGCACCTGATCATCGATCGATCCGTCGCCCTCATGCCGGGCCAGAAATGCCTGGGCAATGGCCAGCAACTCCCCATTCAACTCCTGGCTTTCATCGCCGCTCTTCATGCCAGCGACTCCAGCGGCGTTTCCGTCGGCGGGGTAGTGACCGCAACAGGTCGGGCGGCGCGACGCAGGTCGGGTCCCGCGCAGGGCAGGTGCACGGCCGGATTGGGCATTCCACTGGGCGAAAGTTCATGGGTCATTTCGAACTCGGCCCGAACCGACCAGCCGCAGGCTTCCGACGTACATTGTAAATACGCCACCCGCAGGAAAATATGACGGCCCTCGCTGGTTCGAATACGCATCCGGCTCAAGCAATGCGGACACACCATTTTGTAAGTACTCATGCTTGACTCCCAGCGGGCATCGGGTGGCAATCGCTATGATCAAACGCAATACTGCTTGAAGCATTGATCGCCCCGGTCCGGTCTTGCGAATAACGTTTGCCAGACAAAAGGAAGTGCAATAGGTAGACCTGCAATGGGTACGAGCCAAGCTCGTAGGAAATCACCCTGATACCATTAGGAAGTTTCGACATCGTATTTTTCTGATTCATAGTTGACGATTGATCACTCACAAGAAAAAAAGTACGCATTACGCGTAATCTAGACACTCAAAATGCATGTGTCAAAAGGAAGAGGCTCAAATTGAGTAGCAAAAAATCACAAGATGTCCTGACGCGCCTAAAGCTGGTAACAGGCACGAAAACCGATGCCTCTTTATCTTCCGCGCTGCAGATCAGCCCTCAAACACTTAGCAGCTGGAAAGGGCGCGATAGCACGCCATACTCATTATGCGTAGATATCGCGCAAGCGCGTGGCATCTCGCTCGACTGGCTGCTGCTGGGTGAAGGGCCTATCCTGCGGCATACACCGGCCTCCACCCCCGATGACATTCAAGAAAGCACAACACGGGAAAACACTATTCTCGCGTTATGGCGATTGCTCAACGAAGATGATCGCTGTGCCATACAAAACGCACTGGAAGAAAAGTGGCGACTGCGCGATATGGAACTCAAACTTTCGGAAATGGCCTCTATCCTGGCTGCGCTGCAACACTCGAGCGACACATAAAGCCATATTTAATCCGAAGTTCCGTTACTTCAAGGCATGCCACAACACCATGATGTTGCCGCTGCTGCGAAGAATCAGTGCGCATGACAAAACGCTCACCACTGCATGCCATGGACTCACCGGGATAAATGTCAGCAGTACATCCATGCCGGCAAGGCAAAACATCCCTCCGCACAGGCTGATCAATAGTCCTTCACGCCAGCAGTGACGTTGTTCGTCACGCTGATAACAGGCAAGCCTGAACGCACTCAGCAGATGAGCAACACCGGTTACGAAGACAAGCGCGATCATTTCACTGCCCATCATCCCCGTCCTCGCAGGTGCCGAATGATTTCGCCGATACCGGCACCGTCAATCCACTGCATAAGCTTGATGCTGATAGGGATAACGATAAGCGCGCAGAAAAAGGCGGTCACGCCCCCGGTCAGGAAAGGGGCCAGCCGCAACGCAACGGGGGTAAACAGATAGCCGACGCCCGCTGACAGCAACCAGGAACCGATACGTTGCCAGGCCTTGAAATTGCTCCCGGTCGTCGTGACGAGCCACGCGCCCAGCGCCGCACCGAACAGTGTCTCACCATCGATCGAGGGCAGCGCCGCGATGCCCAAGCCCAACATGAGCCCACTGAGGCTGTTATAGGTCGAATCAGTCACGCTCATGGGCACCTCGCGAATCGATCTCTGCAATAGCAATGACACCTGCCTCAATGGCTTTGAGCAAAGCGGTACTGCGCGAGCTGACGGCAAACTTGCGGCGGATATTGGAGAAGTGAAAATTGATCGTGGATACCGAGCAATTCTGAATCCTGGCGATCTCCCAGGAGGTTTTCCCTTGGTAGCACCAGATCAGGGCTTGCTTCTCTTTCGCGGTCAATGGGGCCGTTGGGGCATTTCCTCCGCCACCGGGCACTGCACAATCAAAAAAGTCGAGCGGTTGACGCGTTGACATGACAAAAACTCCCTCTATGCCAGAGCACCCGTAACCGGGCGCTCACTGTTAGAGAGAGATGTTGAAGACAGGCCTGCACTCAGACAACGTGCGCGGGTTGTAGCGTCGCGTGCTACACAACCGGGCCATCACAGTCCTCAGCCAAGCACCACCAACCGGTTGGGTAACTCATTACGCACATGGGTCACCGGCACATGCACCTTGAGCAATTCGCCGCAGGCTTCGATGCAAGTGACAAACCCCTGCAAGGTCTGCCCCTGCTTCACCTGATGGGTGAACGCCATCACAATCGTGTCCCAATTCTTGTTATCCAGGCGCTTCGAAATGCCTTCATCTACCAGAATCTCGACATAGCGCTCGGCCTCCGACACGAAAATCAGCATTCCGGTGCTGCCCGTCGTGTGGTGCAGGTTTTGTTCCAGGAACTGTCGACGGGCCAGGTTCGACGCGCGCCAGTGGCGCACCGAGCGCGGAATCAGGTGCGTGGTGATTTTTGGAATCCGGAACACCAGGCACAGCGCGATGAACGTGATCCATTGCACCAATAGCAAACTGTGCATGGTCAGCCAGCCGGTCAGGTAATGCACGACACCCGGCACCACCAGCGCCAGCAGACTGGCCCAAAGCAACGGGATGTAGGCATAGTCGTCGGCACGGGCGGCGAGCACTGTCACCAGTTCGGCGTCGGTAGTGCGCTCGACCCGGGCAATCGCCTCGGCGACTTTGCGTTGTTCGTGTTCAGTCAGTAATGCCATGTTTAAAGATGCCTACTCATTATTGTTCACCAGCCGCCCGACGAACCGCCGCCCCCGAAACT
>DQGF01000417.1 GCA_003525045.1 Pseudomonas sp.
ACCAGAGCCGCCACGGAGTCGACGATGATCACGTCAACCGCGTTGGAACGCACCAGCATGTCGGTGATTTCCAGGGCTTGCTCGCCAGTGTCCGGTTGGGAAACCAGCAGGTCGTCGACGTTGACGCCCAGCTTGCCGGCATATTCAGGATCGAGGGCGTGTTCGGCGTCGACGAATGCGCAGGTCGCGCCGGCTTTTTGCGCCTGGGCGATCACCGACAGTGTCAGCGTGGTTTTACCTGAGGATTCAGGACCGTAGATTTCAACGATACGGCCTTTTGGCAGACCGCCAATGCCGAGCGCGATGTCCAGACCCAGAGAGCCAGTGGAGATAGCCGGGATCGCCTGACGGTCCTGATCGCCCATACGCATTACGGCACCCTTGCCGAATTGACGTTCGATCTGACCCAGGGCCGCAGCCAAGGCTTTCTTCTTGTTGTCGTCCATTAAAGTCCTCACGTAATCAATAAGGCCTGACGGCCAACACCTGTATAAGTAGCCAGTATTATTCCACAGCGTTTGAGGATCGCCTACCCCTGATTTGAGATTTCTCCAGTGGCATGGCGTAGTAGCCCCTCTAGCGCGGCCTTCACCGTTTGTCGGCGGACCTCGTCGCGGTTACCGGGCAAGTGCTGCACTTCGCTGAACACCCGCTCGCCAACGCCCCAGGCCAGCCACACCGTGCCCACCGGTTTGCTGGGAGAGCCGCCATCCGGCCCGGCCACACCACTGACCGCCACGGCAAAATGCGCCCGGCTTTTTTCCTGCGCGCCCCGGACCATGGCCTCGACCACCTCGCGACTGACCGCCCCCACCGTCGGAAACAACTCGGCAGGGACATTCAATTGCTCGATTTTCTGGCGGTTGGAGTAAGTGATATAACCAGCCTCGAACCACGCCGAGCTGCCCGGAATGCGGGTGATTGCCTCGCAAATTCCGCCGCCGGTACAGGACTCGGCGGCAGTGACGTGGGCATTGAGAACCTGCAAGCGTCTGCCAAGTTCAGCGGCCAGCTGGGTGATTTCTTTCACGGTCCTCTCCTGATCGGGCTGAATGGGACTACCGTACACGAGCGGATCGCGCTTGCAAGATACGGCATCGATCAAAATGTTAGCGGACGAGGGCTCGGACGCAGGCCTCCTCCTGGCCAATCCATTGGCTTGCGCTTCAATGATTCTGGCCGGTATCGCGCGGCGGCACTTCACACACGCCTATCCGCCTGGCAGCCCAGCGCTCATAAAGCCCTATGGCCACGTCGGCTCCAGCCATCGCCGTCAGGCAACCCACCGCACAAGCGGTCCAAATCGACAAGCCCGCGGCATACAGCAACATGATTGCCGCGACACCGCAGATCATGCAGGCCCCGGAACGCAAGGCCAGGCGCCGTAGCAATGACCAGCCGCGAGCGCCCTCTTTGTCGGCACGCCACATTTCGCCTGACACCCCACCCAACAGGGCGAAGGCGATGACTAGCCAGATCGGCATGTCCAGCAACGCCTGCTGCTCATATGTCATGTCACATCTCCCGGATTAAATGATGGGTGCAGGGGAAAGAGTATGCATGGATGCATATACAGTCAATGCATTGATGCATGTTTTGGCGCGCGGAGAAATGCATCAATGCATTAAACCCCCATAGACAGGGGCATTTCGGCCTCGGGGAAGGCGGCAGATCTACAGCCAAAGCAACAGCAACGGCAGAAGCAACGGCAAAATCAAAAGATCGTAGCCTCGCTTCGCTCGACAGCTCCTGCAGGGGGGTGTGTCGGCGATCCGGCCGCTATCCATCAAGTGAGCAGCATTGCGCCGGTTGGCGGGTTTTACTGAACGCTATGAGGTTAGCGGGCGTACATGCCCCACCAGAAAACGTGACCAAGGATGACGATCTGCTCTTCCTGGATTTCCTGAAAGCTGTAGTCCTCGTCCGGATGCTCATCGCGATTGAAGCTGCGCAGGCGAATCCCTGTAGGAAGGCGATAAAGCTGCTTAACCCGCAACTGGCCATTATGGTTGATTGCATAAAGGTCGCCATCAACGATATCGCCAATCCCGCACTTGCCGGCATTCACGCCAACGGTGGCACCGTCGCGCAATACCGGCAACATGCTGTTGCCACGCACCGTGACGCATTTGGCCTGGTCGAACTGAACGCCGTTGTGGCGCAAGCTGCGTTTGCCAAAGCGCAGGCTGGAGCGCTCGCTCTCTTCGATGACGAATCTTCCTGATCCAGCAGCCAATTCAACCTCACGAAGAAAGGGAACCGACACCTCGTCGTCATCGAGAGGCGTATCGTCGTCCCACAGGCTTATGTCCTTGAGTTCGGATTGCAATCGATCGCGGCCCGCATTGGCGGTGGACGCGACCTCCGCACGGCCACGCAACTGGTCGGTGCTCATGGCGAAGTACTCGGCGATCTTCGAGATGTGCTTGTCCGAAGGATCGACGATCTTGCCGCTGAGAATCCGCGAGAGAGTGGATTGAGGCACGCCGGTACGACGGTGAAGCTCCGTGGGGGAGATCCCGTGGTGATCGAGCAGTGCTCTTAATACGGTAGAAACATTGCGTTTTTGCATAACGCGCATAGTGCTTGATCTTTTTTCGGATGACAAATGCTGATTTGCATAGATCATGCATAACCAGCAGAAATGTATCGCGCGGCTTTCATGCCTGCGTCAGGCGGACTGCCCATGTTAACCTTGCGCCCATCGCGGAAAAGCCGGGCCAATGTCCCTCCTTTGCCCTACACCTTTCAACGAATTTGCCTGATTATCCGATGAAT
>DQGF01000535.1 GCA_003525045.1 Pseudomonas sp.
AGCGAGCTTGCTCGCGAAAAACGAGCAGACGACGCGTTTCGCCAGGATGTACGCGTCATCGTTGACGCCCATCGCGAGCAAGCTCGCTCCTACATAAAGCCCGGTTGGGTCAGTTACAGTGATTTAACGCAGATGATCTCGACGTCAAAGGTCAATGTCTTGCCGGCCAGCGGGTGATTGAAGTCGATGGTCACTTGCTCGTCGTCGAATTCCTTCACCACGCCCGGCAGCTCAGTATTGGCCGCATCGTTGAAGATCACCAGCAAACCCGGTGACAGTTCCATGTCCTTGAACTGCGAGCGCGGGATGATCTGTACGTTCTGCGGGTTGGGCTGGCCAAAAGCGTTTTCCGGCTGAATCGTCAGCGTACGCTTGTCACCAGCCTTGAAGCCGAACAACGCTGCTTCGAAACCTGGCAACAGGCTGCCGTCGCCGACCTTGAAGGTCGCCGGGGCTTTGTCGAAGGTGCTGTCGACGGTGTCGCCATTCTCCAGGCGCAATGCAAAGTGCAAAGTGACTTCCGTGTTCTGGCGGATGCGTTGCTCAGCCAATACCTGTTCAGTCATGAACGGCTTCTCCGGTCTTTTTGCTTTTGAACATATCCAGCGCCAGCATCACGGCACCGACGGTAATTGCACTGTCGGCAAAGTTGAACGCCGGGAAATACCAGCGGTTCTGCCAATGCACCAGGATGAAATCGATCACATGGCCCAGGGCAATGCGGTCATACAGATTGCCTAGCGCGCCACCCAGCACCAGTGCCAGGGCGACAGCCAGCCAGGTTTCGTTGCGCCCCAGACGCTTGAGCCAGACCACCAGCACCGCACTGACCACCACGGCGATCAGGGCAAACAGCCAGCGCTGCCAGCCGGAGCTGTCGGCCAGGAAGCTGAACGCAGCACCGGTGTTGTAGGCCAGGGTCCAGCTGAAGTAATCGGGGATCACCACGATTTGCTGGTACATGCTCAGCGAGCCTTCGAAGTAGAACTTGCTGGCCTGGTCAATGACCAGGACCAGCAAACTCAACCAGAGCCAGCTCAGCCGTCCGAAACGGCCAGCGCCATTAGGCATAGTGACGAACCTCGCCGGCGCCGCTGATGTTGTCGACGCAACGACCGCAGATTTCCGGATGCTCCGGGTTCACGCCAACGTCTTCACGGCAGTGCCAGCAGCGGGCGCACTTGGCGTGGCTCGACTTGACCACTTGCAGCTTCAATCCGCCGACTTCGGTGACTACCGCGTCCTCTGGTGCCTTAACAAAAGGCGCAACGGTAGCGGTCGAGGTGATCAGCACAAAGCGCAGTTCGTTGCTCAGCTTGGCCAGGTCGGCGCTCAGCGCCTCTTCGGCGAACAGCGTCACTTCGGCCTGCAGGTTGCCACCGACGGCCTTGGCCGCGCGCTGGATTTCCATTTCCTTGTTGACCGCGACCTTCACCGCCATGATCCGCTCCCAGTAGGCGCGGTCCAGCTCGACGCCTTCCGGCAGTTCGGTCAGGCCTTCGTACCAGGTGTTGAGCATCACGGACTCGTTGCGCTCGCCCGGCAGGTATTGCCACAGTTCATCAGCGGTGAACGCGAGGATCGGCGCGATCCAGCGCACCAGCGCCTCGGAGATGTGATACAGCGCGGTTTGCGCCGAGCGACGGGCCTTGCTGTTGGCGCCAGTGGTGTACTGGCGGTCCTTGATGATGTCCAGGTAGAAGCCGCCCAGCTCCTGCACGCAGAAGTTGTGGATCTTCGAGTAAACGTTCCAGAAGCGGTATTCGCCGTAGTGTTCTTGCAGCTCGCGTTGCAGCAGCAGGGTGCGGTCCACGGCCCAACGGTCCAACGCCAGCATTTCTTCAGCCGGCAGGATGTCGGTGGCCGGGTTAAAACCGGTCAGGTTGGAAAGCAGGAAACGCGCGGTGTTACGGATCCGCCGATAGGCGTCCGCACTGCGTTGCAGGATCTGCTCGGACACCGCCATTTCGCCCGAGTAATCGGTCGAGGCAACCCACAGACGCATGATGTCGGCGCCCAGGGTGTCGTTGACCTTTTGCGGCGCGATCACGTTGCCCAAGGATTTGGACATCTTGCGGCCGGACTCATCGACGGTGAAGCCGTGAGTCAGCAGCTCGCGGTAAGGCGCGTGGTTGTCGATGGCGCAACCGGTCAGCAGCGACGAATGGAACCAGCCACGGTGTTGATCGGAGCCTTCCAGGTACAGGTCGGCGCGTGGACCGCTCTCGTGGCCCATTGGATGCGAACCGCGCAGGACGTGCCAGTGCGTGGTGCCCGAATCGAACCAGACGTCCAGGGTGTCGCTGATCTTGTCGTATTGCGGCGCTTCATCACCGAGCAACTCGGCGGCGTCCATCTTGAACCAGGCTTCGATGCCTTCGACTTCGACGCGCTTGGCGACTTCTTCCATCAATTCTGCGGTGCGTGGATGCAGCTCGCCGCTTTCCTTGTTCAGGAAGAACGGGATCGGTACGCCCCAGTTGCGCTGCCGGGAAATGCACCAGTCCGGACGGTTGGCGATCATCGAGTGCAGGCGCGCCTGGCCCCAGGCTGGAACGAACTTGGTCTCTTCGATGGCTTTGATTGCCCGCTTGCGCAGGGTTTCGCCGGTTGCAGGCTCTTTGTCCATGCCGATGAACCACTGCGCGGTGGCGCGGTAGATCAGCGGGGTCTTGTGACGCCAGCAGTGCATGTAGCTGTGTTCGATGGTTTCGGTGTGCAGCAGCGCGCCGACATCCGACAGCTTTTCTACGATGGCCGGGTTGGCCTTCCAGATGAATTGGCCACCGAAGAACTCCAGCGACGTCGCGTAAACGCCGTTGCTCTGAACCGGGTTGAGGATGTCGTCGTTGACCATGCCGTACTTCTTGCAGGTCACGAAGTCGTCCACACCGTAGGCAGGCGAGGAGTGAACCACACCGGTGCCAGCGCCCAGCTCAACGTACTCGGCCAGGTAAACCGGCGACAGGCGATCGTAGAACGGGTGACGGAAGTTGATCAGTTCCAGCTCTTTACCGGTGGTGGTCGCGATGACCGAGCCTTCCAGCTTGTAGCGCGCCAGGCACGATTCGACCAGCTCTTCAGCCAGCACCAGCAACTTGTCGCCGACGTCGACCAGTGCGTAATTGAATTCCGGGTGAACGTTCAGCGCCTGGTTGGCCGGGATGGTCCACGGGGTGGTGGTCCAGATCACGATCGAAGCCGGTTTACCCAGCGACGGCAGTCCGAAAGCGGCAGCCAGCTTGGCTTCGTCGGCAATCGGGAAGGCTACGTCGATGGTCGAGGACTTTTTATTCTCGTACTCGACTTCCGCTTCAGCCAGGGCCGAACCGCAGTCGAAGCACCAGTTCACGGGCTTCAAGCCCTTGAACACGAAACCGCCCTTGACGATTTCGGCCAGGGCACGGATTTCACCAGCCTCGTTCTTGAAGTCCATGGTCTTGTACGGGTTGGCGAAGTCGCCCAACACGCCCAGACGGATGAATTCGGATTTCTGGCCTTCGATTTGCTCGGTGGCGTAGGCACGGCACAGTTCGCGGGTTTTGTCCGCGCCCAGGTTCTTGCCGTGGGTCACCTCGACTTTGTGCTCGATCGGCAGACCGTGGCAGTCCCAGCCCGGAACATAAGGCGCGTCGAAACCCGACAGGGTTTTCGAGCGGATGATCATGTCCTTGAGAATCTTGTTCAGCGCATGACCGATGTGAATCGTGCCGTTGGCGTACGGAGGACCGTCGTGCAGGACGAACTTCGGACGATCCTTGCCAATCTCGCGCAACTTACCGTACAGGCCAATGCTGTCCCAGCGCTGCAGAATCTGCGGTTCGCGCTGAGGCAGGCCGGCCTTCATAGGGAAGGCGGTGTCCGGAAGGTTTAGCGTGGCTTTATAGTCGGTCATTTAAGGCTCTTCATTAGCGATTGGCGCTAGGTGCGACAGGGCACGGGCGGCGGCAACATCCGCATTGATCGCCGTCTTAAGCGCCTCCAGAGAGGCGAAACGCTGCTCTTCACGCAGCTTGTGGTGGAAAACCACCGTCAAACGCCGGTCATACAGATCGCCGGCAAAATCTAAAAGGTGCACTTCCAGGTGGGCTTTGCCATCACCCTGGACCGTTGGCCGCACGCCAATATTGGCGACGCCCGGCCAGGTCTTGCCGTCGATGTCGACATTGACCAGGTAAACCCCGGTCAGCGGCACGCGACGGCGCTTGAGTTGTATGTTGGCCGTGGGCGTACCCAGTTGGCGGGCCAGTTTCTGGCCATGCAGCACCCGTCCGGCAATGCGGAACGGACGACCCAGCAACCGCTCGGCCAAGACAAAATCGGCAGCGGCCAGGGCATTGCGGACCTGGGTGCTGCTGACGCGTATCCCGTCCAGTTCGACAGTCTGCGCCGCTTCGACAGTAAAGCCCTGCAGGACGCCGGCCTGCTGCAGGAAATCGAAATCCCCTACCCGGTCACAGCCGAACCGGAAGTCATCACCGACCTCCAGATGCTGGACACCGAGACCGTCCACCAGAATGGTATCGACGAATTCGCTGGCGCTGAGCTTGCTCAGGCGCTGGTTGAAAGCCAGGCACAAAACCCGGTCGACGCCTTCGAGGGCCAGCAGCTGCAATTTGTCTCGCAAGCGGGCCAGACGGGCTGGAGCCGTGTCCGGGGCGAAAAATTCTCGCGGCTGCGGCTCGAAAATCACCACGCAGCTGGGCACGCCCAACTCGAGCGCACGCTCACGCAGCCTCGCCAGGATTGCCTGGTGACCACGGTGAACACCGTCAAAGTTGCCAATAGTGGCGACACAGCCCCGATGCTGGGGGCGCAGATTGTGGAGGCCTCGAACCAGCTGCATAACGCGCTTCTTGCTCATAAAGTGGTCGATTATAACCACACCCGGCGGCCGACGACAGGCAACACCGTAACCCAAAGTGATCGAGCCGACAAAACCGTCGGCCCGCCCGTGTTTGTAGAGGCTGTGGACATTAGCTCAGCGCCTTGCGATTGAAGTCGCGCAAACGGAAGCCCATCAACAGCAACATGCCGAAATACGCCACCACACCAGCTGCCACCAGCGCGCCAAGACGCAGGAATCGTTCGAGCATGTGCCCCTGATCCCAGGCCGGCATGAAATGCATCGCGCCCAGCAAGACTGCGGACATTACCAGCACCGCCACCACCAGTTTAACCCCAAACTTCGCCCAGCCAGGCTGCGGCTGGTACATCTGCTGCTTGCGCAGTTGATAAAACAGCAGGCCGGCGTTGAGGCAGGCCCCGGCGCTGATGGCCAGGGCCAGGCCGGCGTGGGCCAGCGGACCGATCAGCACCAGGTTGAACAACTGGGTGCAGACCAGCGTGAAAATCGCGATTTTTACCGGGGTACGGATGTTTTGTTGCGCATAAAAGCCCGGCGCCAACACTTTGATCACGATAATCCCGAGCAGACCGACCGAATAGGCGACCAGTGCACGCTGCGTCATGGCAGCATCAAACGCACTGAACTGGCCGTACTGGAACAGCGAAACCGTCAGCGGCTCGGCCAGGATTCCCAGCGCCAGCGAGCACGGCAACACCAGTATGAAGCACAGGCGCAAGCCCCAATCGAGGATTCGCGAGTACTCCTGGCGATCCTTGCCGGCGTAGGACTTGGCCAGGGTCGGCAGCAAAATCGTGCCCAGGGCCACGCCCAGCACCCCGGACGGCAACTCCATCAAACGGTCGGCGTAATACATCCAGGACACGGAACCGGCGACCAGAAAGGAGGCGAAGATAGTGTTGATGATCAGCGAAATCTGGCTGACCGAAACGCCGAGAATCGCCGGTGCCATCTGCTTCAGGACGCGCCAGACCCCGCTGTCGCGCAGGTTCAGGCGCGGCAACACCAGCATGCCGATCTTTTTCAGGTGCGGCAGTTGATAGAGCAGTTGCGCCAGGCCACCGACCAGAACCGCCCAGCCCAGGGCCATGACCGGCGGATCGAAGTATGGCGTCAGGAACACCGCAAAGATGATCATGCTGACGTTGAGCAGCGTCGGCACGAAGGCCGGCACCGAGAAGCGGTTATACGTATTGAGGATCGCGCCGGCCAATGAAGACAGGGAGATCAGCAATATATACGGGAACGTCACCCGCAGCAGGCTTACGGTCAGCTCGAACTTTTCCGGGGTGTCGGTGAAACCCGGCGCAGTCGCCCAGATCACCCAAGGCGCAGCAATCATGCCGAGCACGGTGACCAGCGCCAGCACCAGGGTCAGCAGTCCGCAGACGTAGGCGATAAAGGTTCGCGTCGCCTCCTCGCCCTGCTGGTTTTTGTATTCGGCAAGAATTGGCACAAATGCCTGGGAAAACGCTCCCTCGGCGAAGATGCGCCGTAGCAGGTTGGGCAATTTGAAGGCGATAAAGAAGGCGTCGGTCGCCATCCCCGCACCAAATGCCCGTGCGATAAGCGTGTCCCGGACGAACCCCAGAACCCTGGAAAGCATCGTGATAGAGCTGACGGCGGCCAACGATTTGAGCAGATTCATTGAAAGAGTTTGTGCCTGTCGATAAACAGCAGGCGAACAACGCGCCCACTTATGCGATACTCTGCGCCGCAACAGCACAGAGCCAAAGCTCGCGAGTTTACAGGTCAAGCGCCGGAAATAAATATCCCGCCTCTTTATACCTACCACTTAGCGGAACGTCTCAACCGCCCTTGACAAGACATCAACTCATCGGCATGATTCGCGGCCTATTTTGTTTGCTATTTCCTAAAAAGTCTTTCGAGGAGCTCGACGGTGGCCAACACACCTTCCGCCAAAAAACGTGCAAAACAGGCTGAGAAGCGTCGCAGCCACAACGCCAGCCTGCGTTCCATGGTTCGTACCTACATCAAGAATGTAGTTAAAGCCATTGACGCAAAAGACGCTGAAAAAGCTCAAGCTGCTTACGTTCTGGCTGTGCCAGTTATCGACCGTATGGCCGATAAAGGCATCATCCACAAGAACAAAGCTGCTCGCCATAAGAGCCGCCTGAATGGCCACGTCAAGGCCCTGAACGTTGCCGCTGCTGCTTAAGCGACGCGCTCGTTAAAAAACCGACCTTAGGGTCGGTTTTTTATTGCCTGCGATTTGGGCTTATTTCATCGCAAACTGCATCGCTTGACCTGACGCCTTCGCGGGCAAGCCTCGCTCCTACAGGTTCGGATTGACCTCGCATTGTGCGAACGACTCAATTCTGTAGGAGCGAGGCTTGCCCGCGAAGGCGATCTTCAGATCATTGGTGCGCCCACGGCAAAATCGGAATCGCTGTCACCGCATTCTGCGGACTGCCTTCGATCAAGCGATCGCTGTAGACCAGATACACCAGCGTATTGCGCTTCTTGTCGAGGAACCGCACCACCTGCATGGTCTTGAACACCAGCGAAGTGCGCTCCTTGAACACCTCGTCGCCATCCTTCAACTCACCCTTGAAGCTGATCGGCCCGACCTGACGACAAGCGATGGACGCCTCGGCGCGATCTTCAGCCAACCCCAAACCACCCTTCACACCACCCGTCTTGGCACGCGACAGGTAGCAGGTCACACCCTCGACCTTCGGATCGTCAAACGCTTCGACCACGATACGGTCATTCGGGCCAACGAACTTGAACACCGTCGACACCTGACCGATCTCCTCGGCCGAGGCCAGCAGCGGCATCACCAACAGCAGACCCAACAACCCTTTTGCCACGCGCATTCGGTATTCCTTCAGACCAGGATCAGGTTATCGCGGTGAACCAGTTCCGGCTCCGCCATGTAACCCAACAGACCGACAATCGCTTCTGACGACTGCCCGATGATTTTTTGTGCTTCCAGCGCACTGTAGTTGGCCAGGCCCCGGGCGATTTCACGGCCGTCCGGCGCCACGCAGACCACCATTTCGCCACGACGGAAGCTGCCCTGGACCAGCTTGACACCCACCGGTAGCAAACTTTTGTTGCCCTGGGACAACGCCGTCACCGCACCGGCATCCAGCACCAGCGTGCCGCGGGTTTGCAGGTGCCCGGCCAGCCATTGCTTGCGCGCCGCCAGCATGCCGCGCTCAGGTGACAGCAAGGTGCCGATGCGCTCGCCCGCCTTGAGGCGATCCAGCACCCGCTCCAGGCGCCCGCCGACGATGATGGTGTGCGCGCCGGAACGGGCCGCCAGCCGCGCAGCGCGCAATTTGGTCTGCATACCACCACGACCCAACGCACCACCCGTAC
>DQGF01000346.1:0-886 GCA_003525045.1 Pseudomonas sp.
AGCGAGGCTTGCCCGCGAAGACGCCAGCCCAAGCACCACAGTAATCCGCCAACGCGTGCATAAACAAAAACCCGCACAAGACGGGTTTTGTTTGTAGCAGATGAAGCAATCAGTCAGCCAGACGCCAGGTCGTCCCGCCCTTCCCGTCTTCCAGCACCACGCCCATCGCGGTCAGCTGGTCGCGGATGCGGTCGGATTCGGCCCAGTCTTTACCTGCACGAGCCGCCAGACGCGCAGCAATCAGCGCATCCACCTCAGCCGCATCAACCCGCCCTTCAGCACCGGCCTGCAGGAAGTCATCAGCCTCAAGCTGCAACACACCCAGCACACTGGCCAGTTCCTTCAAGCGTGCCGCCAGACCGGCCGCTGCATTGAGATCGCTCTCACGCAGGCGGTTGATCTCACGCACCATCTCGAACAGCACCGCGCAGGCTTCCGGCGTACCGAAGTCGTCGTTCATCACCTGGGTGAAGCGCTCGACAAAGGCTTCGCCACCGGCCGGCGCCACGTTCGGCAGGCCTTTCAACGCGTGGTAGAAACGCTCGAGTGCGCCCTTGGCGTCCTTGAGGTTGTCTTCCGAGTAGTTGATCGCGCTGCGGTAATGGCTCGACACCAGCAGGTAACGCACGACTTCCGGGTGGTACTTTTCCAGCACGTCGCGAATGGTGAAGAAGTTGTTCAAGGACTTGGACATCTTCTCGCCATTGATGCGAATCATGCCGCAATGCATCCACGCGTTGGCGTAGGTCTTGCCGGTCGCCGCTTCGCTCTGGGCGATTTCGTTTTCGTGGTGCGGGAACTCGAGGTCGCTGCCGCCGCCATGAATGTCGAAGGTCTCGCCGAGGCAGCAGGTGGACATCACCGAGCACTCGATGTGCCAGCCCGG
>DQGF01000346.1:1180-1308 GCA_003525045.1 Pseudomonas sp.
TCGATGTGCCAGCCCGGACGACCGTCGCCCCAAGGCGAAGGCCAGCTCGGTTCGCCCGGCTTGGCGCCTTTCCACAGCACGAAGTCCAGCGGGTCCTGCTTGGACTCGTCAACTTCGATCCGTGCGCC
>DQGF01000346.1:1710-1900 GCA_003525045.1 Pseudomonas sp.
TAACCCTTGTCGATCAGGGTCTGGATCATCGCGTGCATGCCGGGGATATGCCCGGTGGCGCGCGGTTCCATGTCTGGCTTCATGATGTTCAGGCGCGCTTCGTCTTCGTGCATCGCCGCGATCATGCGCTCGGTCAAGGCTTCGAACGACTCGCCGTTCTCGTTGGCCCGATTGATGATCTTGTCGTCAG
>DQGF01000346.1:2194-4284 GCA_003525045.1 Pseudomonas sp.
GTCGTCAATGTCAGTGATGTTGCGCACGTAAGTCAGGTCGTAACCGCTGAAGCGCAACCAGCGGGTTACCAGGTCGAACGCGACCATGCTGCGGCCATGGCCCAGGTGGCAATAGTCGTACACGGTCATCCCGCAGACGTACATGCGCACCTTGTTACCATCCAGAGGCTTGAAGACTTCTTTGCTCTTGGTGAGCGTGTTGTAGATCGTAAGCACGTTAGTTTGCCTATCTATCAAAGCCGGTCAGGCCTGTAATCACTGGCCCCACGAATCACGCAAGGTCACGGTACGGTTGAACACCGGATGACCGGGTTTCGAGTCCTTGATGTCCGCGCAGAAGTAACCTTCGCGCTCGAACTGGAAACGGTCTTCCGGCTGTGCATTGCCCAGCGAAGGCTCGGCACGACAACCGGTGAGCACTTGCAGCGAGTCAGGGTTGATGTTGTCCAGGAAACTGGCGCTGTCTTCGGCTTTCTCAGGATTGGCCGAACGGAACAGACGATCGTACAGACGCACTTCGCACTCGACGCTGGCAGCCGCCGGCACCCAGTGCACCACGCCTTTGACCTTGCGGCCTTCAGGGTTCTTGCCGAGGGTTTCCGGGTCATAAGAGCAACGCAGTTCAACGATGTTGCCATCGGCGTCCTTGATCGCTTCGTCGGCACGGATCACGTAGCTGCCGCGCAGACGCACTTCGCCGTTCGGTTCCAGGCGCTTGTAGCCTTTTGGCGGCTCTTCCATGAAGTCTTCACGGTCGATGTAGATTTCACGGGCGAACGGCAGCACGCGCACACCCATGTCTTCTTTCGGGTGGCATGGCAGTTCGAGGTTCTCGACCTGGCCTTCCGGGTAATTGGTGATCACGACTTTCAGCGGACGCAGCACGCACATGGCACGCGGGGCGCTGTGGTCGAGGTCGTCACGGATACTGAATTCCAGCATGCCGAAATCGACCACGCCGTCGGAACGGTTGGTGCCGATCATTTCGCAGAAGTTGCGGATCGATTTCGGCGTGTAACCACGGCGGCGGAAGCCGGACAGCGTGGACATGCGCGGATCGTCCCAACCGTGAACGTGCTTTTCATCGACCAGCTGTTTGAGCTTGCGCTTGCTGGTGATGGTGTAGTTCAGGTTCAGACGGCTGAATTCGTACTGGCGCGGGTTCGCCGGCACCGGCAGGTTCTCGAGGAACCACTCGTACAGCGGACGATGGCTTTCGAACTCCAACGTGCAGATCGAGTGGGTGATGCCTTCGATGGCGTCCGACTGACCGTGGGTGAAGTCATAGTTCGGGTAGATGCACCACTTGTCACCGGTCTGGTGGTGGTGCGCGTGACGGATGCGATACATGATCGGGTCGCGCAGGTTCATGTTCGGCGAGGCCATGTCGATCTTGGCCCGCAGCACGCGTGCGCCGTCCTGGAATTCGCCGGCGCGCATGCGGGCGAACCAGTCCAGGTTTTCTTCCACGGAGCGATCACGGAACGGGCTGTTCTTGCCCGGTTCGGTCAGGCTCCCGCGATATTCCTTGGCCTGTTCCGGGCTCAGGTCATCGACATAGGCCTTGCCGGCCTTGATCAGCTCGACGGCCCAGTCGTGCAATTGGTCAAAATATTGCGAGGCATAGCGCACTTCGCCGGACCATTCGAAGCCCAGCCATTTGACGTCGCTTTCGATCGCGTCGATGTATTCCTGGTCTTCCTTGGCCGGGTTGGTGTCGTCGAAACGCAGGTGCGTGACGCCGCCGAATTCCTGGGCCAGCCCGAAGTTCACGCAAATCGACTTGGCGTGACCGATGTGCAGGTAGCCGTTGGGTTCTGGAGGAAACCGGGTGACCACCGGCCGGGGGAAGCGGCCGGCCTGGAGATCCTCCAGGACGGCCTCCCGGATGAAGTGAGAGGGCTTGGTGGGCTCGGCCATGGGCCTGATCGTAGCATTGAGACGTCTCCCGGGCCCAGGGCTGGGGGGACGGAGCGGCCGGCCGGAGTACAATAGGACTCCATGTCCGAGCCCGTCCGCGTTCGCTTTCCCCCCAGTCCGACGGGACACCTCCACGTGGGCGGCGCCCGCACCGCGCTCTTCAACTGGCT
>DQGF01000346.1:4324-4620 GCA_003525045.1 Pseudomonas sp.
CCGTTGGGCTCAGGCGGGAAACGGGTGACGATCTGCGTGTGCTTACCCGAGTCCAGGTCCGCCTGGATGATCGGGCGCAGGAAATTGACCGGCACGGCAGGGCCGGTCTTGGAATTCGAGGTAGGGTCGACAGTGGGCTTGCTCATAGGATCCTTGAACGTACAAGTGCGCGGCCAGTTGGCCAAATCAAAGCGGCGGTTATAAATCAAAGGGGCTTATCATAGCCGATGCTGTCAAGTCGCTGACAGAGCAGGCCCGAAAACGGCTGCATTTAATCGGATGCAAATGAAAAACGG
>DQGF01000344.1:0-176 GCA_003525045.1 Pseudomonas sp.
AACCCGACCAAAGGCTCTAAATCAGGGCTCGGCATTCGACCATGGTAGCGGGACGGATTTTTTTCAAATCACTAGACTGCACACCTTGCTTCCGTTGCCCGAGATAACAATCCATGTACCGTGATCGTATTCGCTTGCCTTCGTTGTTGGATAAGGTGATGAGCGCCGCTGATGCA
>DQGF01000344.1:438-601 GCA_003525045.1 Pseudomonas sp.
AGTATTCGCCTGCCTTCGTTGTTGGACAAAGTGATGAGCGCCGCTGATGCTGCCGCTCTGATTGAGGACGGCATGACCGTCGGCATGAGTGGCTTCACTCGCGCTGGCGAAGCCAAGGCTGTGCCTCACGCATTGGCCGAACGCGCCAAAGTCACCCCGCTGA
>DQGF01000344.1:866-5942 GCA_003525045.1 Pseudomonas sp.
GTCCCTCAGGCGCTGGCCGAACGCGCCAAAGTCACCCCGTTGAAAATCACCCTGATGACCGGCGCGAGCCTGGGCAACGACCTCGACAAACAGCTCACCGAAGCCGGTGTACTGTCGCGACGCATGCCGTTCCAGGTGGACAGCACACTGCGCAAGGCCATCAATGCCGGCGAAGTCATGTTCATCGACCAGCATCTTTCGGAAACCGTAGAACAACTGCGCAACCAGCAGCTCAAACTACCGGACATCGCGGTGATCGAGGCCGTGGCGATCACCGAGCAAGGCCATATCGTACCGACCACTTCGGTCGGCAATTCGGCCAGCTTCGCGATTTTCGCCAAACAGGTAATCGTCGAAATCAATCTGGCGCACAACCCGAACCTGGAAGGTCTGCACGACATCTATATCCCGACTTACCGCCCGACCCGCACGCCTATTCCGCTGGTGAAGGTCGATGATCGCATTGGCAGCACCGCTATCCCGATCCCGCCGGAAAAGATCGTCGCGATCGTGATCACCAACCAATCCGACTCGCCTTCCACTGTAACGCCACCGGACGTTGACACCCAGGCCATCGCCGACCATCTGATCAACTTCTTCAAGCAGGAAGTGGCGGCCGGGCGCATGACCAACAAGCTCGGCCCGCTGCAAGCCGGGATCGGCAACATCGCCAACTCGGTGATGTGCGGCCTGATCGATTCACCCTTCGAAGACCTGACCATGTACTCCGAAGTGCTGCAGGACTCGACCTTTGACCTGATCGATGCCGGCAAGCTGAGTTTTGCTTCGGGCAGTTCGATTACGTTGTCGAGTCGGCGCAATACCGATGTGTTCGGCAACCTGGAGCGCTACAAAGACAAACTGGTCCTGCGCCCGCAGGAAATCTCCAACCATCCGGAAGTGGTGCGCCGCCTTGGCATCATCGGCATTAATACCGCACTGGAATTCGACCTGTACGGCAACGTCAACTCCACCCATGTCTGCGGCACGCGGATGATGAACGGGATCGGCGGTTCGGGCGACTTCGCGCGCAACGCGCACCTGGCGATCTTTGTCACCAAGTCGATCGCCAAGGGCGGCGCGATCTCCAGCGTGGTGCCTATGGTCAGCCACGTCGACCACACCGAGCATGACGTGGACATCCTCGTCACCGAGATCGGTCTGGCCGATCTCCGCGGCCTGGCACCGCGAGAGCGGGCTCGTGTCGTCATCGACAATTGCGTGCACCCAGACTATCGCCAGGCTTTGGATGACTACTTCACAGCCGCTTGCGCAATCGGCGGCCATACGCCCCATATCCTGCGCGATGCACTGAGCTGGCACATTAACCTCGAAGAAACCGGGCGCATGCTTACCGTGTGATGGGATACAGACAGCGGCTGACGCAAACACAGTTTCGTCAGCCTGCTAGTGCCAAGCAGAAATGTGTCTAAAATTGTACTGCTGTACCGGTCGTTTCCTACGGCATTTCCCTACTTTTCCGAGCCAAACCGGTAAAAATGCACCATATCAGTGCCTACAGGTACAGTTGGCTCAATTTTGACCCGTACACCCGCTATTAACAGTTAACTGGTCCCTCACAATACAGATGAACTGTATCTATAGAGACTAGCCAAAGAAGAGGATCATTGGCATCAGTTAAACCACTACCTGATCCCGCCACAAGCGGAAGGATGCTAACCATGGAACGTACACTCAGTTCCGAACTGTTCTTCGAAGACACCACTGCAAAAACCCAGGCTTCCATGCCCCTGCGCGTTCTCGCCAACCTGATGTTGTGGCAGCGCCGCATCTCCAGCCGCCATCAACTGGCTCGTCTGGATTCGCGTCTGCTGGCTGACGCCGGGATTAGCGAAGCACAACGCTACGAAGAGCTGAGCAAGCCGTTCTGGCGCTAAGTAGCGTCGCTGGCTCTGACCTGTAGGGTCCACCGCCAGCAACCCAAATTGAACAAGCAAAACCCGTCGCGGGAAACCGCGACGGGTTTTGTCGTTTCAGGGCCAAAAAAAGCCATACCAGTACAGTTCTATTTATTCTAATATTTACCGGTACAATTGCCGTTTCTTCTCTATGGGCTGTTCGAATCCCTGCGCACCAGCCTAATATCCAACCAGAACGTGGCGAACGCTGTTTGACAGGCGTCTGATCTTTCAGACACTGCGCCATCTCTCTATTGATACGCCAAAGGAGTCACACCATGTCCCGTCTTCGTCTGCTCAGCGCTGCAGCTCTGTTTGCCGTGGCAGCCAATGCCCACGCCACCAGCTTCATCGTGACCACTGATGCCGTCGTCAATGCACTCAAGGCCACGTCCGATGCGACTTCCGATGTCACTTCCTCCTTCCGCGATGACAAGATCGTCCGCGCTGCCCGCGACGACGCTGCCAGCTTTGTCGCCAGCGAAGGCGCCATCCGTGGCGTGAAACTGGAAAGCGCGCTCGACCACATTCGCCACCAGGCGCCTCAACTGAGCGCAACGGATGCGCAGCTGGCCCAAGCCATCCTGACGATTTAAGCGACACCATTCACATGGGACACGCGCGTCGTGTCCCAAATGTTTCGACGCTGGCTCTAGACCGGGCGTTGCGCTAGCCTTGGGACTCGCTTCCAGCTATAGAGTCTCATGCGTTTTCTTTCAAATCTGTTGATCACTCCGTTTTTTGCGACAGCCTGCTGGGTGGGCTCGGCCCATGCCTATGACGCCTTCAACCTGTCGACACAAGGCATCGTCGCCACCGGCTACGCCACAACCATGGTGACCGCCGCCCCCTTCGATCGTAAGCTGCTACTCGCGGCACAGGATGACGCTGCGGCGTTCATCGCCAGTGACGGCGAACTGCGGGGCGCGCAACTGGAGGCTGCCCTGGTCTATCTGCGCAGCGCCCAACCAAAACTTCATGCAAGCGACCTTGAACTGGCGCAGGCAATTCTCGTCCAATAGTTATCCTTATCTTCGGAGTTGTTCCATGCGTAGCCCCCTGTTTGCTGCTGCCCTTGGCCTGTTGTTGTTGGCCGATGTGACCCAGGCGCACACCCTGGTCGCCACCAGTAACATCATCATCGATGCCTCCCGGCGCACAATTGATTTCACATCCGACACCACCACGTCCATCCGCGACTCGAAGATCATCCGTGAAGCCCACGACGATGCCGCCAGCTTCGTTGCCAGCGAGGGTGAGATTCGTGGTGCACAGCTGGAAGCCGCCTTCGACACGTTGCGCACCCGCGTACCAGAAGCCCGGGACGCCAGTGATCAGGTTCTCGCCGAAGCCATCCTCGCATTGTGATGTCGCCTGTCGCCTGGCTGTTGGCCGGGGTTTTGTTGCTGCTCGGCAACACGGCCCAGGCTGGCCTGCAATTACAGCTCAAGACCCAGGGGCTGAGCCCCGCGCAACAGCAGGCCAGTCAGGCGTTGCTCGATGAGGCCATGCAGGCATTACCACCGCGATTCATCGAGCAACTCGACCGGCGTATCGACGTCGGTTGGACCGATGACATGCCAGGCGACGCCTACGGTCAGGCGTCGCTGGTATCCGAACTCGACTTGAACCGCAAGCTGCTCGCCAGCCTCACCGACGGCAGCGCCGCGACCAAGAAAACGTATCGCCCCCACGGCACCGTGCGCCGAGAAATGCTGGCCACGGTACTGCACGAACTTACCCACATCTATGACCGCTCGCGACTGTGGCCAGACGCCGAGCGCACGCTGATTCAGCGCTGCACCCGGCGTAACAGCAGTTCGGGGCTGATCGGCATGCCCGATGAATGTCGCGGTCAGTCCGGTCGACGCTTTACCCTCAGCGACGACCCGCGGCTGCTCGACCTCGCCGGTTGGCCGCAGTACGTCGGCCGCCGTGGCGAGCGCGAACAGTACAACCGACAAATTGCCCGCAGCCCGGACATTTACGAGACGAGCAGCCCCAAGGAGTTCGTCGCGGTCAACATGGAGTATTTCCTGCTCGACCCGAGCTACGCTTGTCGCCGACCTGCGCTGTATCGCTATTACCAAGAACATTTCGGCTGGGCGCCCGCCGCCAAAGACACCTGCGGCAAATCCTTTGCGTTCCTCAATGCCGGCAACGATTTCGCCAAACAACCCTTGGGACAGGTCGATCCGGAGCGGGTGTACGCCGTCGACTATCTGCTGGCCGAAGCCAACCAGAACTGGGTCAGCCGCTGGGGCCACAGTATGTTGCGCCTGGTGATCTGTGCGCCCGGTCGGCCACGCGGGCCGGATTGCCGGCTGGACCTGGATCAGCATCTGGTGCTGTCCTATCGCGCCTTCGTCGGTGATGTACAGCTGTCGAGCTGGGATGGCCTGGTGGGCAAATATCCGTCGCGCCTGTTTGTGCTGCCGCTGGCTCAGGTGATCGACGAATACACCAAGACCGAACTGCGCAGCCTGGCCTCGGTGCCGCTGAACCTGTCGCGTAACGAGATCGAAGATGTGGTGGAACACGCCGCCGAGATGCACTGGAGTTACGACGGCAACTATTTCTTCCTGTCCAATAACTGCGCTGTAGAAGGGCTGAAACTGTTGCGTAGCGGCACCAACAATTCGCAGCTGGTCGGGCTGGACAGCATCATGCCCAACGGTTTGCTGGAAGTGCTCAAGGGTCGCGGACTTGCGGACACCAGCGTGCTGGACGATCCTCGCGAAGCGCTGCGCCTGGGCTATCGCTTCGACTCCTTCCGCGATCGTTATCAAGCGATGTTTGAAGTGCTGAAGAAGCACTTGCCAATCAAACAGGACAAGGTCGAAGACTGGCTGGCCCTGAAGGCTGAAGAACGCCGCAATTGGATTGACCAGGCTGACCTGCGCACCAGCGCGGCGTTGCTGTTGCTGGAACAGGCAGCCTTCCGACAACAGCTAGTGCTGGCCCAAGACGAAGTAAAACAACGCTATCTGGGCGCTCGAGAGTTGAAGAACGGCGGCATGGACAAGGCCAACGCAACGTTGCAGCAGATTCTTGCCAACAGCGGCTTCCTCAGCCGTCCGGCGGAACTGCTCGGCACTGGCGGTTATGGCTTGCCGCAGCCGAGTGAATGGCAACGCCTGGAATCGGAAAGCAGTCT
>DQGF01000344.1:6227-6487 GCA_003525045.1 Pseudomonas sp.
GGAATCGGAAAGCAGTCTGAGGCAGAAACAGCTTCAAGCGTTGACTGGCGATCTGGACAAGGAAGTGAGAGCGCTGCTCGAACCGAGCCGGGCAGCGGAGATGGCCGCCAACGAAGCTAACTTGAAGCAGGTTGGCGAGCATTTGCGGAAATTGCATAAAGCAGCGGGCGGGTTGGAATTGCCGTAAAAAAGAAAACTTCTCGGATGATCCGCGGTATTTCCTGACTGCACTTACAGCAAAAAGGGCTTCAGAACGTAGT
>DQGF01000123.1:0-6099 GCA_003525045.1 Pseudomonas sp.
CTACCGCGAATGGCGCAAGGCTGAAACCGCCACGTTGTCCTACGGCTACGGTATTTCCGTGACCGCGATCCAGTTGGTTCACGCTTTCTCGGCCCTGGCCAACAACGGTCGCCTCGCGCCGCTGACGCTGATCAAAACCGACAAACCGGCGCAATCCAGCCAGGTGCTGCCGGAAGCGGTCGCGAAAACCATGCAAACCATGCTGCAGCAAGTGATCGAGGCCCCGCGCGGGGTATTCCGTGCGCAGGTGCCGGCCTATCACGTGGGCGGCAAGTCGGGTACCGCGCGTAAAACGTCGGTCGGTACCAAAGGTTACGCCCAGAATTCCTACCGCTCGCTGTTCGCCGGCTTCGGTCCGATGAGCGATCCGCGCTACGCGATAGTGGTCGTGATCGATGAGCCAACCAAGGCCGGTTACTACGGTGGCCTGGTGTCGGCGCCGGTGTTCAGCAAAGTGATGTCCGGGACCCTGCGCCTGATGAACGTCACGCCGGACAACCTGCCACCTGTCCAACAAGCGAACGCGACACCGGTCGTTCCACTGAAAGCCAACGGAGGGCGCGGCTGATGTCCCTGAGCCTGAACAAGATTTTCGCCCACGCCGGCCGCGATCTGCTGATCCGCGAACTGACCCTGGACAGCCGCAACGTGCGGGCGGGCGATCTGTTTCTCGCCGTTCCTGGCGGCAAGTTCGACGGTCGAGCACACATTGCCGACGCCTTGCAGCGCGGTGCTGCGGCCGTGGCCTATGAAGTCGGAGGCGCGACAGTACTGCCGATCACCGACGTGCCACTGATTCCGGTCAAGGGCCTGGCGGCGCAGCTGTCGGACATCGCCGGGCGTTTTTACGGTGATCCGAGCCGCCATCTGAATCTGATCGGCGTGACCGGTACCAACGGTAAAACCAGCGTGACGCAGTTGGTGGCGCAAGCGCTGGATTTGCTCGGTCAGCATTGCGGCATTGTCGGCACCCTGGGCTCCGGTTTCTACGGCACGCTGCAAAGCGGCCTGCACACCACGCCGAACCCGATCGCCGTGCAAGCGACCCTCGCCGACCTGAAAAAAGCCGGTGCCAAGGCCGTGGCGATGGAAGTGTCTTCCCACGGTCTGGATCAGGGGCGGGTCACTGCGTTGGCATTCGATGTGGCGGTGATGACCAACCTGTCCCGCGATCATCTGGATTACCACGGCACCATGCAGGCCTATGGCGAAGCCAAGGCCAAGCTGTTTGCCTGGAACGATTTGAAATGCCGCGTGATTAACCTCGACGACGCTTTCGGCCGGCAACTGGCCACCGAAAAACGCGAATCGCGGCTGATCACCTATAGCCTGGAAGACTCCAGCGCCTATCTCTATTGCCGTGAAGCGCAGTTCGACGACGAAGGCGTGCGCGCCACATTGGTCACCCCGCAGGGCCAACACCATTTGCGCAGCACCTTGCTCGGTCGCTTCAACCTGAGCAACGTCCTCGCCGCCATTGGCGCCTTGCTCGGTCTGGATTACGCACTGGACGAAATTCTCAAGGTGCTGCCGAAACTCGAAGGCCCGGCCGGTCGCATGCAGCGTCTCGGCGGTGGTTCCCAGCCGCTGGTGGTGGTCGATTATGCCCACACGCCGGATGCGCTGGAAAAAGTCTTGATGGCCCTGCGTCCACACGCCAAAGGTCGCTTGCTGTGCCTGTTCGGTTGTGGCGGTGATCGCGATCGCGGCAAGCGTCCGCTGATGGCCGAAGTGGTCGAGCGCCTGGCCGACGGCGTGCTGGTGACCGATGACAACCCACGCACGGAAGACCCCTCGGTGATTTTCGACGATATCCGCGCCGGCTTCTCGGCTGTGGATAAAGTCACTTTCGTCGCCGGCCGTGGCCAGGCGATTGCCCGGCTGATCGCCGGCGCTTCGGCAGATGACGTGATTGTCCTGGCCGGCAAAGGTCACGAGGACTACCAGGAAATCCACGGCGAGCGTCACGCTTTCTCCGATCTGGTCGAGGCCGATCATGCCTTGACCGCGTGGGAGGTGGCCCATGCTTAAAGCGTTGAAACTGAGCGAACTGACCGGCGCGCTGAACGGCCAATTGATCGTGGCCGATGCCACCTTCGATGGCGTCAGTATCGACAGTCGCGCCATCAAGCCCGGCCAACTGTTTATTGCCCTGACCGGTCCGCGCTTCGATGGCCATGACTATTTGAACGATGTGGCTGGTAAAGGCGCCGCCGGTGCGTTGGTCGAACGTGAAGTCGCCGACAGCGCACTGCCGCAATTGCAGGTCAAGGATACTCGCCAGGCCCTTGGGCAACTGGGCGCGATGAACCGTGCTGCGTTCACTCATCCCGTGGCCGCCATCACCGGTTCCAGCGGCAAGACCACGGTCAAGGAAATGCTCGCCAGCATCCTGCGCACACGCGGCCCGGTACTGGCGACCCGTGGCAATCTGAACAACGACCTGGGTGTTCCGCTGACCCTGCTCGAACTCGCGCGGGAACACACCGCTGCAGTGATCGAGCTTGGCGCTTCGCGGCTCGGTGAAATTGCCTACACCGTCGGCATGACCAAGCCGCATGTGGCCGTACTCAACAACGCAGGGACCGCCCACGTCGGCGAGTTCGGCGGGCCGGAAAAAATCGTTGAAGCCAAGGGCGAGATCATTGAAGGGCTGGCTGCCGATGGCGTCGCCGTGCTCAATCTCGACGACAAGGCGTTCGACATCTGGAAGACCCGCGCTGCCGGTCGCAAAGTGCTGACGTTCGCCCTGAGCAATGTCAGTGCCGACTTCTATGCCAGCGATCTGGACCGTGACGCGCGCGGCTGCCCGGCCTTCAACCTGCACAGTCCTGAAGGTGTGGAGCGGGTCCAACTGAACCTGCTCGGCACCCATAACGTCGCCAATGCCCTGGCCGCCGCAGCGGCAGCCCATGCGCTGGGTGTATCGCTATTCGGCAGCGTCACCGGCCTCGGCGCGGTACAACCGGTCAAGGGCCGCACCGTCGCGCAACTGGCCAGCAATGGCATGCGCGTGATCGATGATACTTACAACGCGAACCCCACCTCCATGTGTGCCGCCGTTGATATACTTGCCGGCTTTTCCGGCCGCACCGTCCTGGTGCTCGGAGATATCGGCGAGTTGGGCGATTGGGCGGAGCAGGGGCACCGCGATGTGGGCGAGTATGCCCGCGGCAAGGTTTGCGCGCTTTACGCTGTCGGGCCAATGATGGCTCACGCCGTGAACGCTTTCGGCGAGCAGGCTTGGCACTTCAGCACACAGGCTGAACTGATCAAGGCCCTCGACGCCGAGCAAGACACAAACACCACCATTTTGATCAAAGGCTCGCGCAGCGCTGCGATGGAAAACATCGTTGCCGCTTTGTGCGGGACCCGTCTGGAGAAACATTAATGCTGCTGCTGCTAGCGGAGTATATGCAACAGTTCTACAAAGGCTTCGCGGTCTTCCAGTACCTGACCCTGCGCGGGATCCTCGGTGTGCTGACCGCGCTGGTTTTGTCGCTGTGCTATGGCCCGTGGATGATCCGTACTTTGCAGAACCGTCAGATCGGTCAATCCGTTCGCAATGACGGCCCACAATCGCACTTGTCCAAATCCGGCACCCCGACCATGGGTGGCGCGCTGATTCTGTCGTCCATCGGTGTCAGCACCTTGCTCTGGGCCGACCTGGCCAACCGTTATGTTTGGGTCGTGCTGTTGGTGACTCTGTTGTTCGGCGCCATCGGCTGGGTCGACGACTACCGCAAGGTGATCGAGAAGAACTCCCGTGGCTTGCCGAGTCGCTGGAAATACTTCTGGCAATCGGTGTTCGGCCTGGGTGCGGCCATCTTCCTTTATATGACCGCGACGACGCCGGTGGAAACCACCCTGATCCTGCCGATGCTCAAGGACTACAGCATCCCGCTGGGTGCAGGCTTCATCGTCCTGACTTATTTCGTGATCGTCGGCTCAAGCAATGCGGTCAACCTGACCGACGGCCTCGATGGCCTGGCGATCATGCCGACCGTGATGGTCGGCGGCGGTCTGGGGATCTTCTGCTACCTGTCGGGTAACGTGAAGTTCGCCGAATACCTGTTGATCCCATACGTACCGGGCGCGGGCGAGTTGATTGTGTTCTGCGGTGCGTTGATCGGTGCTGGCCTGGGTTTCCTCTGGTTCAACACCTACCCGGCACAAGTCTTCATGGGCGACGTCGGCGCACTGGCGCTGGGCGCGGCCCTGGGTACCATTGCGGTGATCGTCCGTCAGGAAATCGTCCTGTTCATCATGGGCGGTGTGTTCGTGATGGAGACCCTATCAGTCGTCATTCAGGTTGCTTCCTTTAAGCTGACCGGTCGCCGTGTGTTCCGCATGGCACCGATTCACCACCACTTTGAACTCAAGGGCTGGCCCGAGCCGCGTGTGATCGTCCGTTTCTGGATCATCACCGTGATTCTGGTATTGGTCGGCCTTGCCACCCTGAAGCTGAGGTAGAACGAGTGTCTCTGATCGCTTCTGACCACTTCCGCATCGTTGTCGGCCTCGGCAAGAGCGGCATGTCCCTGGTTCGCTTCCTGGCGAACCAGGGCGTGTCATTTGCCGTGGCCGATACGCGGGAAAATCCACCGGAACTGGCCACGCTCAAGCGTGACTATCCGCACGTGGAAGTGCGTTGTGGCGAGCTGGACGTCGAATTCTTGTGCCGTGCCGACGAGCTCTACGTGAGCCCCGGCCTGGCACTGGCGACCCCAGCCCTGCAGGCTGCCGCCGCCCGTGGCGTGAAATTGTCCGGCGATATCGAGCTGTTCGCGCGTAACGCGAAGGCACCGATTGTCGCCATCAGCGGTTCCAACGCGAAAAGCACCGTCACCACCCTGGTCGGCGAGATGGCGGCTGCGGCGGGCAAGCGTGTTGCCGTCGGTGGCAACCTCGGCACGCCGGCGCTGGACCTGCTCAGTGACGACGTCGAGCTGTACGTGATGGAACTGTCGAGTTTCCAGCTGGAAACCACTGACCACCTCGGTGCCGAAGTGGCGACTGTGCTTAATGTCAGCGAAGACCACATGGACCGCTACAGCGGTCTGCCGGCCTATCACCTGGCCAAGCACCGGATCTTCCGGGGTGCGAAGCAGTTTGTGGTCAACCGTCAGGACGCTTTGAGCCGTCCGTTGATGGGTGAAGGTCAGCCATGCTGGACCTTCGGCTTGAGCAAACCCGATTTCAAGGCCTTTGGCATTCGGGAAGAGGATGGCGAGAAGTATCTGGCCTTCGAATTCCAGAACCTGATGCCGGTGCGCGAGTTGAAAATTCGCGGCGCCCATAACCAGTCCAACGCCCTGGCGGCATTGGCGCTGGGTCATGCCGTTGGCCTGCCGTTCGACGCCATGCTCTCAAGCCTGCGCACCTTCGCCGGGCTGGAGCATCGCTGCCAATGGGTCCGCGACCTGGATGGCGTGAGCTACTACAACGATTCCAAAGCCACCAACGTCGGCGCCGCACTGGCCGCCATCGAAGGCCTGGGCGCGGACATCGACGGCAAACTCGTGCTGATCGCCGGTGGCGACGGCAAGGGTGCCGAGTTCAAGGATTTGCGGGATCCGGTGGCGGTCAACTGCCGCGCCGTGGTGCTGATGGGCCGGGACTCCGAGCTGATTGGCCAGGCTATCGGCGATGCTGTACCGCTGATTCGCGTCAATTCGCTGGGCGACGCCGTCGCGCAATGCCGCGCCATCGCCGAAAAGGGCGACGCGGTGCTGCTGTCTCCGGCCTGCGCCAGTTTCGACATGTTCAAGAATTACGAAGAGAGGGGGGCCACATTCCGGCGACTCGTCGAGACGCAGTGACGGCCTGGGAAGGCCGGCTGCTCGCGATGGTCACGGCCGTGCTGGTCGTGTTCGGCCTCGCCGCCGTGTACGGCGCGTCGAGTCTCGTGACCACCGCGGGCGGGCAGGTGGGCGCGAGCTTCGCGCTGCGCCAGGCGGTCGGGGCCGCGGTGGGTGGGCTGCTCGCGATCGCGTTCGCGCGCACCGATTATCATCGCTGGCGCCGCTGGGCGTGGCCACTCCTCGGCGTGACCGCGGTGCTCCTGCTCATCCCGCTGCTGCCATTCACGCACGCCAT
>DQGF01000123.1:6161-12384 GCA_003525045.1 Pseudomonas sp.
TCAAGCCGTACCCGTCGCCGATCATTACCGGGCGGGGTATCGACCTCGATTTCCCTATGCTCGTCGGCTGCCTGGCATTGATCGGCCTCGGGCTGGTCATGATTGCATCGGCATCGACCGAAGTAGCAGCGGTGCAGTCGGGCAGCGCCTTGTATTACATGATTCGCCACCTTATCTACGTCGTGCTGGGCCTCGGTGCCTGCATCGTCACCATGATGATTCCGATCGCCACCTGGCAACGCCTGGGCTGGCTGATGCTGATTGGTGCGTTCGGTTTGCTGGTGATGGTGATCGTCCCGGGGATCGGTCGTGAAGTGAACGGTTCGATGCGCTGGATCGGCTTCAGTTTCTTCAACGTTCAGCCTTCCGAGATCGCCAAGGTATTCGTGGTGATCTACCTCGCCGGTTATTTGGTGCGTCGCCAGAAAGAAGTGCGTGAAAGCTGGATGGGTTTCTTCAAGCCGTTCATCGTGCTGTTGCCGATGGCGGGTCTGTTGCTGATGGAGCCGGACTTCGGTGCCACTGTCGTGATGATGGGGGCGGCTGCGGCGATGCTGTTTCTCGGCGGGGTCGGGCTGTTCCGATTTTCCTTGATGGTTGTCCTGGCGGTCGCGGCGGTGGTGTTGTTGATTCAAGTGCAGCCGTATCGAATGGCGCGCTTGACCAACTTTGCGGACCCGTGGGCCGACCAGTTCGGTGCTGGCTATCAGTTGTCTCAGGCATTGATCGCTTTTGGTCGCGGTGAATGGCTAGGCGTTGGCTTGGGCAATAGCGTGCAGAAACAGTTCTACCTGCCGGAAGCCCACACTGACTTCGTGTTCTCGGTCCTGGCCGAAGAGCTGGGTGCCGTGGGTTCTTTGTGCACGGTGGCGCTGTTCGCCTTTGTCTGCGTGCGTGGCATGTACATCGGTTTTTGGGCAGAAAAGGCCAAGCAATTCTTCGCCGCCTATATCGCCTACGGCCTGTCGTTCCTGTGGATCGGTCAGTTCCTGATCAACATCGGGGTGAACGTCGGCCTGCTGCCGACCAAAGGCCTGACCCTGCCGTTCCTCAGTTATGGCGGTAGTTCGTTGGTGATCTGCTGTGCCTGTCTCGGCCTGTTGCTGCGCATCGAGTGGGAGAGTCGAACCCACCTGGGCAGTGAAGAGATGGAGTTCCAGGAGAGCGACTTCGCCGAGGAGCCGACCCATGGGCGCTAACGTCTTGATCATGGCGGGCGGCACCGGTGGTCACGTGTTCCCGGCGCTGGCCTGTGCCCGCGAATTCCAGGCCCGCGGTTACACCGTGCATTGGCTCGGAACTCCGCGTGGCATCGAGAATGACCTGGTGCCGCTGGCCGGCATCGAGCTGCACCGGGTCAACGCCAGCGGTCTGCGCGGCAAGGGCAAATTGTCCCTGCTCAAGGCGCCGTTCATGTTGCTCAAATCCATCTGGCAGGCGCGGGCGATCATTCGCCAGCTGCGGCCGGTGTGTGTGGTGGGTTTCGGTGGTTATGTGACCGGTCCTGGCGGCGTCGCAGCCAAACTGGCCGGCGTACCGGTCATCGTTCACGAACAGAACGCCGTGGCCGGTACCGCCAATCGGTTGCTGGTGCCGTTGGCCGCCCGAGTCTGTGAAGCGTTCCCCGACACCTTTACCCTGTCGGACAGCCGTCGGACCACCGGTAACCCGGTGCGCACCGAGCTGTTCCTCGAAACACAGCGACCTGCCCTGGCCGGTCGCAAGGCGCGTTTGCTGATCCTGGGCGGAAGCCTGGGCGCAGAGCCGTTGAACAAGTTGCTGCCTGAAGCCCTGTCGCACGTCGCCCCCGACCTGCGCCCGGAAGTGTTTCATCAGGCCGGCAAAAACCACGATGAAGTGACTGCAGAGCGCTATCGCGCGGCTGGCGTCGAGGCGCAAGTGCAGCCTTTCATCAAAGACATGGCCCAAGCCTATGGCTGGGCCGACCTGGTGGTGTGCCGCGCAGGTGCGTTGACCATCAGTGAACTGGCCGCCGCCGGTCTGCCCTCGATGCTGGTGCCCTTGCCCCACGCGATCGACGATCACCAGACCCGCAACGCCGATTATTTGGCCCGTGAAGGCGCTGCCTTCCTGATGCCACAAAGAACGACTGGCGCAGCGGATCTTGCCGCACGCCTGACAGAGGTCCTGATGCAACCACAACGACTCGCCGACATGGCCACCGCCGCCCGACGCCTGGCCAAACCCGATGCCACCCGTAACGTGGTCGATACCTGCCTGGAGGTGGCCCATGGTTGAGAATAAGAAAGCCATGCCGCATCCGGAAATGCGCCGCATCCGTCGCATCCACTTCGTCGGTATCGGCGGCGTGGGCATGTGCGGCATCGCCGAAGTGTTGCTGAACCTGGGCTACGAAGTGTCCGGTTCCGACCTGAAGGCTTCGCCGGTGACCGAGCGTCTCGAGTCCTTTGGCGCCCAGATCTTTATCGGCCACCGTGCCGAGAACGCCGCGACCGCCGATGTGCTGGTCACTTCCAGTGCCGTGAACACCTCCAACCCGGAAGTGGCCACCGCCCTGGAACGCCGGATTCCGGTGGTGCCGCGCGCAGAAATGCTCGCCGAGCTGATGCGTTATCGCCACGGCATCGCCGTCGCCGGTACCCATGGTAAAACCACCACCACCAGCCTGATCGCTTCGGTGTTCGCCGCCGGTGGGCTGGACCCGACGTTCGTGATCGGTGGCCGCCTGAATGCGGCGGGCACCAATGCCCAGCTTGGCACCAGTCGTTACCTGATTGCCGAAGCCGACGAAAGCGACGCCAGTTTCCTGCACTTGCAGCCGCTGGTGGCCGTGGTCACCAACATCGACGCCGATCACATGGCGACCTACGACGGTGACTTCAACAAGCTGAAGAAAACCTTCGTCGAGTTCCTGCACAACCTGCCGTTCTACGGTCTGGCGGTGGTGTGCCTGGACGATCCGGTGGTGCGCGAAATCCTGCCACTGGTGAAACGCCCGACGCTCACTTACGGCTTCGACGATGACGCCGATGTACGCGCGATCAATGTGCGTCAGCAAGGCATGCAGACCTTCTTCACCGTACTGCGTCCTGACCGTGCGCCGCTGGATGTCTCGGTAAACATGCCGGGCAATCACAACGTGCTGAACTCACTGGCCACCATCTGCATCGCCACTGACGAGGGCGTCAGTGATGAAGCCATCGTCCAGGGCCTGTCCGGGTTCCAGGGTGTCGGTCGTCGCTTCCAGGTCTACGGCGAACTGCCGGTAGAAGGCGGCAACGTGATGCTGGTCGACGACTACGGTCACCACCCGACCGAAGTGGCCGCGGTCATCAAAGCCGTGCGCGGTGGCTGGCCGGAGCGCCGTCTGGTGATGGTTTACCAGCCGCACCGTTACAGCCGAACCCGCGACCTGTACGACGATTTCGTCAATGTCCTGGCCGATGCCAACGTCCTGCTGCTGATGGAAGTCTATCCGGCCGGCGAAGAGCCGATCCCCGGGGCCGACAGCAGCAAGCTGTGCAACAGCATCCGCCAGCGCGGTCAGCTCGACCCGATCTACATCGAGCGTGGCGTCGATCTCGCGCCGCTGGTCAAGCCGCTGCTGCGTGCCGGCGACATCCTGCTGTGCCAGGGCGCCGGTGATATCGGTGGTCTCGCACCGAAACTGTTGAAGAGTCCGTTGTTCGCTGGCGCCGTTGCCGCGCCAAGCGTGGGGAAGTTGAAATGACTGCTGCTTACGCCAACCTCGTCTCCACTGTCGCGCCGAAAGACTTCGGCCGCGTCGCCGTGCTGTTTGGCGGCAAGAGTGCCGAGCGTGAGGTGTCCCTGAAGTCGGGTAACGCGGTGCTCGACGCGCTGCTGAGCGCTGGTGTGGACGCGTTCGGTCTCGACGTCGGCGATGACTTGCTGCAGCGCCTCTTGAACGAAAAGATCGACCGCGCCTTTGTCATCCTCCACGGTCGTGGCGGTGAAGACGGCAGCATGCAGGGCCTGCTCGAATGCCTGGGCATTCCGTACACCGGCAGCGGCATCCTGGCCTCGGCACTGGCGATGGACAAGCTGCGCACCAAGCAGGTCTGGCACAGCCTCGGGATTCCGACGCCACGCCACGCCGTACTGAGTTCCGAGACCGATTGTATTTCGGCGGCGACGGAACTGGGCTTCCCTTTGATCGTCAAACCGGCCCATGAAGGTTCAAGTATCGGTATGGCCAAAGTGACCTCCACGTCTGCGTTGATCGACGCCTGGAAAGCGGCCAGTACCTACGATTCGCAAGTGTTGGTCGAGCAATGGATTCAAGGTCCGGAGTTCACCATCGCCACCCTGCGTGACCAGGTGTTGCCACCGATTGCCCTGGGCACGACGCACAGCTTCTACGACTACGACGCCAAGTACGTGGCTTCCGATACCCAGTACCGGATTCCGTGTGGCCTGGACAGCAACAAGGAACAAGAACTGATGGACCTCACGGCGAAAGCCTGTGAGGCGCTGGGTATCGCCGGTTGGGGCAGGGCAGACGTGATGCAGGACGCCGACGGGCAGTTCTGGTTCCTGGAAGTCAACACCACACCGGGCATGACCGATCACAGTCTGGTGCCGATGGCGGCCCGTGCTGCCGGCCTGGATTTCCAGCAACTGGTGTTGGCGATTCTGGCAGCAAGTGTTGCCGGTAACGCTGCCAATAACAAAGAGCCGCGAGGTTAAGACCATGCAAGGCGCCCAGCTGAGACATCAGCCTCCCGCACCGACCGGCCGCAAGCCGGTGCCGCGGGGTGCCAGCCGAATGGTGGCCAAAGAGCCGATGTCCGCGCGCCTGCCGAAAACCAATTTTGGTTTTCTCAAAAGCCTGTTCTGGCCAGTGCTGCTGGTAGCGCTGGGTTTCGGCACCTACGAAGGCGCGCAGCGTTTGCTGCCCTACGCCGACCGGCCGATTACCAAAATCGCGGTGCAGGGCGACTTGAGTTACATCAGCCAGCAAGCGGTGCAGCAGCGGATAGCGCCTTTCGTGGCGTCGAGCTTCTTCACCATCGACCTGGCGGGCATGCGCACCGAGCTGGAACAGATGCCATGGATTGCCCACGCCGAAGTGCGCAGGGTGTGGCCGGATCAAGTGGTGATCCGCCTGGAAGAACAACTGCCGGTGGCCCGCTGGGGCGATGAGTCGCTGTTGAACAACCAGGGGCAGGCGTTCACCCCGCGTGAACTGGCGAACTACGAACACTTGCCACAGCTGTTCGGCCCACAACGGGCTCAACAGAAGGTGATGCAGCAATACCAGGTGCTGAGCCAGATGCTCAGGCCATTGGGCTTCTCGATTGCACGCCTGGAGTTGCGTGAACGAGGCAGCTGGTTCCTGACCACCGGCGCCGGCAGCGCGGGTCCGGGGATCGAACTGCTGCTGGGACGCGGCAACCTGGTGGAAAAGATGCGCCGCTTCATTGCCATCTATGACAAGACGCTCAAAGAACAGATTACGAACATTGCGCGCATCGATCTGCGCTATGCCAACGGCCTCGCTGTTGGCTGGCGGGAACCTGTAGCGCCCACGACGGCCCAACCCGCTGTCGCGAAGAATTAAGAAGAGGCAGGACCCATGGCAAACGTGCAAAGCGGCAAAATGATCGTCGGTCTCGATATCGGCACCTCCAAGGTGGTGGCGCTGGTCGGCGAGGTTTCGGACGACGGCACGCTGGAAATCGTCGGGATCGGTACCCATCCGTCCCGTGGCCTGAAGAAAGGCGTGGTGGTGAACATCGAGTCCACCGTGCAATCGATCCAGCGCGCGATCGAAGAAGCGCAGCTGATGGCCGGTTGCCGGATCCACTCGGCATTCGTCGGCGTGGCCGGCAATCACATCCGCAGCCTGAACTCCCACGGCATCGTGGCGATTCGGGACCGCGAAGTCAGCTCCGCCGACCTTGAGCGCGTGTTGGACGCGGCCCAGGCCGTGGCGATCCCGGCTGACCAGCGCGTGCTGCACACCTTGCCGCAGGATTACGTGATCGATAACCAGGAAGGCGTGCGTGAGCCACTGGGCATGTCCGGCGTACGCCTGGAGGCCAAGGTTCACGTGGTCACCTGTGCCGTCAACGCCGCACAGAACATTGAAAAATGCGTGCGCCGCTGCGGTCTGGAAATCGACGACATCATTCTCGAGCAACTGGCGTCCGCGTATTCGGTGCTGACTGACGACGAGAAAGAGCTGGGCGTGTGCCTGGTGGACATCGGCGGCGGCACC
>DQGF01000122.1:0-820 GCA_003525045.1 Pseudomonas sp.
TTCCTCGGCCCGGGCAAGACCTTCTGTGCTCACGCACCGGGCGCCGTGGAGCCGTTGGGCAGCGCAATCAAATACTTCCGTCCAGAGTTCGAAGCCGGCATCGCGCCTACCAGCGCCGTCGTCCCGCCTCTGGCAAGGCCGATCGTAGTCGGCGCTTAACGCTTTAAAAAGGCGAAGGGTCCGTACCTTTCGCCTTTCGTTCGATGACGCCTTTCAGGGGCTGTATGGATTCGGACGAATAACAAGATTCCATTAGCCACGCCCGCTGACACCGGGCCAACGAAGAACTTTGAACCATGGCCACTATCCACGTAGACGGCAAAGAGCTCGAAGTCGATGGGGCAGACAACCTGTTACAGGCGTGTCTGTCGCTAGGCCTCGATATCCCTTATTTCTGCTGGCACCCAGCCCTAGGCAGCGTTGGCGCTTGCCGCCAGTGCGCGGTCAAGCAATACACCGACGAGAACGACAAGCGTGGTCGGATCGTCATGTCCTGCATGACCCCCGCCACCGACGGCAGCTGGATCTCCATCGACGACGAAGAAGCGAAAGTGTTTCGCGCCAGCGTCGTCGAATGGCTGATGACCAACCACCCCCACGACTGCCCGGTCTGTGAGGAAGGCGGTCATTGCCACCTGCAAGACATGACGGTGATGACCGGCCACAACGAGCGCCGTTATCGCTTCACCAAGCGTACTCACCAGAACCAGCAACTGGGCCCGTTCATTTCCCACGAAATGAACCGCTGCATCGCTTGCTACCGCTGCGTACGCTTCTATAAAGACTACGCCGGCGGCACCGACCTCGGTGTATTCGGCGC
>DQGF01000122.1:1106-5845 GCA_003525045.1 Pseudomonas sp.
GGTACCGACCTCGGTGTGTTCGGCGCCCACGACAACGTGTACTTCGGTCGCGTTGAAGACGGCACCCTGGAAAGCGAGTTCTCCGGCAACCTCACCGAGGTCTGCCCGACCGGTGTGTTCACCGACAAGACTCACTCCGAGCGCTACAACCGCAAGTGGGACATGCAGTTCTCGCCGAGCATCTGCCATGGCTGCTCCAGCGGTTGCAACATCTCCCCGGGCGAACGTTACGGTGAACTGCGTCGCATCGAAAACCGTTTCAACGGTTCGGTGAACCAGTACTTCCTGTGCGACCGTGGTCGTTTCGGCTATGGCTACGTCAACCGCAAGGATCGCCCGCGTCAGCCACTGCTGGCCAACGGCGCCAAGCTGACCCTCGACGAAGCGCTGGATAAAGCCGCCGACCTGCTGCGCGGTCGCAACATCGTCGGTATCGGTTCGCCCCGCGCCAGCCTCGAAAGCAACTACGCGTTGCGCGAACTGGTCGGTGCCGAGCACTTCTACTCCGGTATTGAAGCCGCTGAGCTGGAACGCATTCGTCTGGTCATGCAGGTGTTGAAAGACAGCCCGCTGCCGATCCCGAACATGCGCGACATCGAAGACCACGACGCGATCTTCGTCCTCGGTGAAGACCTGACCCAGACTGCTGCGCGCATGGCCCTGTCCCTGCGTCAATCGGTCAAAGGCAAAGCGGAAGACATGGCCGACGCCATGCGCGTTCAGCCTTGGCTCGACGCCGCCGTGAAGAACATCGGTCAGAACGCTCTGAACCCGCTGTTCATCGCCAGCCTGGCTGAAACCAAGCTCGACGACATCGCTGAAGAATGCGTTCACGCGGCGCCAGACGACCTGGCCCGCATCGGTTTCGCCGTGGCTCACGCCCTCGACGCCAGTGCGCCTGCCGTTGAAGGCCTGGACGCTGAAGCGCTGGAGCTGGCCAAGCGTATCGCCGACGCCCTGCTCGCGGCCAAGCGTCCGCTGATCATTGCCGGCACCTCGTTGGGTTCCAAGGCGCTGATCGAAGCGGCGGCGAACATCGCCAAAGCGCTGAAGCTGCGCGAGAAGAACGGTTCCATCAGCCTGATCGTGCCAGAGGCCAACAGCCTCGGCCTGGCCATGCTCGGCGGCGAATCGGTCGACGCAGCTTTGCAAGCCGTGATCGACGGCAAAGCCGACGCCATCGTCGTGCTGGAAAACGATCTGTACACCCGTACCGACAAAGCCCGTGTCGATGCTGCCCTGAACGCCGCGAAAGTGCTGATCGTTGCGGACCATCAGAAGACTGCCACCAGCGATCGCGCGCACCTGGTTCTGCCAGCCGCCAGCTTCGCTGAAGGCGACGGTACCCTGGTCAGCCAGGAAGGCCGCGCTCAGCGTTTCTTCCAGGTCTTCGACCCGACTTACCTCGACGCGAGCATCCTGATTCACGAAGGCTGGCGCTGGCTGCATGCCCTGCGCGCGACCCTGTTGAACCAGCCAATCGACTGGACTCAACTGGACCACGTCACCGCTGCCTGTGCTGCAAGCACTGCGCAACTGGCCGGCATCGTCAGCGCTGCACCGTCCGCCGCGTTCCGCATCAAAGGCCTGAAACTGGCCCGCGAACCGCTGCGTTACTCCGGTCGCACCGCCATGCGCGCCGACATCAGCGTGCACGAACCGCGTACTTCCCAGGATAACGACACCGCGTTCTCGTTCTCCATGGAAGGTTACTCGGGCTCGGTCGAACCGCGTCAGCAAGTGCCATTCGCCTGGTCTCCGGGCTGGAACTCGCCGCAAGCCTGGAACAAGTTCCAGGACGAAGTCGGTGGTCACATCCGCGCTGGCGACCCGGGCACCCGCCTGATCGAAAGCACCGGTGACTCGCTGAACTGGTTCGCCAGTGTTCCTCGCGCGTTCAATCCGGCTCCAGGCACCTGGCAAGTCGTGCCGTTCTTCCACCTGTTCGGCAGCGAAGAGAACTCTTCCAAAGCCGCGCCGGTTCAGGAACGCATCCCGGCCGCTTACGTGTCGCTGGCCAAGTCCGAAGCCGACCGCCTGGGTGTCAATGACGGTGCCCTCCTGAGTTTGAGCGTTGCTGGCCAGACCTTGCGTCTGCCGCTGCGCATCAACGAAGAGCTGGGTGCCGGTCTGGTCGCATTGCCGGCCGGTATCGCCGGCATTCCGCCAGCGATCTTTGGCAAATCCGTTGACGGTCTGCAGGAGGCAGCTCAATGACCTGGTTCACGCCTGAAGTGATTGACGTGATCATCGCGGTCCTCAAGGCCATCGTGATTCTGCTCGCCGTGGTGGTGTGCGGCGCGCTGCTGAGCTGGGTCGAGCGTCGTCTGCTCGCCCTCTGGCAGGACCGTTACGGTCCGAACCGCGTCGGCCCGTTCGGCGCGTTCCAGATTGCGGCCGACATGATCAAGATGTTCTTCAAGGAAGACTGGACCCCGCCGTTCGCCGACAAGGTGATCTTCACCTTGGCGCCGGTCGTGGCCATGAGCGCCTTGCTGATTGCCTTCGCGATCATCCCGATCACCCCGACCTGGGGTGTGGCGGACATCAACATCGGCATCCTGTTCTTCTTCGCCATGGCCGGTCTGTCGGTCTATGCGGTGTTGTTCGCCGGCTGGTCGAGTAACAACAAGTTCGCCCTGTTGGGCAGCTTGCGGGCCTCGGCACAAACCGTGTCGTACGAAGTGTTCATGGGCCTGTCGCTGATGGGCATCGTGATCCAGGTCGGCTCGTTCAACATGCGCGACATCGTTGAATATCAAGCGCAGAACCTGTGGTTCGTCATTCCGCAGATCTTCGGTTTCCTGACCTTCTTCATCGCCGGCGTCGCCGTGACTCACCGTCACCCGTTCGACCAGCCGGAAGCAGAGCAGGAACTGGCCGACGGTTACCACATTGAATACGCCGGCATGAAATGGGGCATGTTCTTCGTCGGCGAGTACATCGGCATCGTGTTGATTTCGGCGCTGCTGGTGACCTTGTTCTTCGGTGGCTGGCACGGTCCGTTCGGCATTCTGCCGCAGATCCCGTTCATCTGGTTCGCACTGAAAACCGCGTTCTTCATCATGTTCTTCATCCTGCTGCGCGCTTCGATTCCGCGCCCACGGTATGACCAAGTGATGGACTTCAGCTGGAAGTTCTGCCTGCCGCTGACCCTCGTCAACATGCTGGTGACCGCTGCGATCGTGTTGCTCAACACGCCCGCCGTCGCGGCTCAGTGAGGATAGAGAATCATGAAGTACATATTTGACATCGTGCATGGCTTCTTCACCCAGCTTCGTAGCCTGGTGATGATCTTCAGCCACGCCTTCCGCAAGCGCGACACGCTGCAGTACCCGGAAGAAGCCGTGTACCTGCCGCCGCGCTTTCGTGGACGTATCGTCCTGACTCGCGACCCCGACGGCGAAGAGCGTTGTGTAGCCTGCAACCTGTGCGCCGTGGCATGCCCGGTCGGTTGCATCTCGCTGCAGAAAGCTGAAACCGATGACGGTCGCTGGTACCCGGAGTTTTTCCGTATCAACTTCTCGCGCTGCATTTTCTGCGGCCTCTGCGAGGAAGCCTGCCCGACCACCGCGATCCAGCTGACACCGGATTTCGAGATGGCCGAGTTCAAACGTCAGGACCTGGTGTACGAGAAAGAAGATCTTTTGATCTCCGGCCCCGGCAAAAACCCTGATTACAACTTCTATCGTGTTGCAGGTATGGCGATTGCCGGTAAGCCGAAAGGCGCCGCGCAGAATGAAGCCGAACCGATCAACGTGAAGAGCTTGCTGCCTTAAGGAAGAAAGATGGAATTCGCTTTCTATTTCGCATCGGGTATCGCTGTTGTGTCCACGCTTCGCGTGATCACCAACACCAACCCTGTGCACGCCCTGCTCTACCTGATCATTTCGCTGCTTGCCGTGGCGATGACCTTTTTCACCCTCGGCGCACCGTTTGCCGGTGTGCTGGAAGTGATCGCCTACGCTGGCGCCATCATGGTGCTGTTCGTGTTCGTGGTGATGATGCTAAACCTGGGCCCCGCCTCGGTTCAGCAAGAGCGCGTCTGGCTCAAACCCGGCATCTGGCTCGGCCCGGTCGTACTCGGCGCCCTGCTGCTGGTTGAACTGCTGTACGTGCTGTTCAGCCACTCCAGCGGTCAGGCCGTCGGCCACACCACTGTAGACGCCAAGGCCGTGGGCATCAGCCTGTTCGGTCCTTATCTGCTGGTGGTCGAACTCGCCTCGATGTTGCTGCTCGCCGCAGCCGTCACGGCGTTCCACTTGGGCCGCAACGAAGCCAAGGAGCAATGACGATGCCTGCTATCCCTATGGAGCATGGTCTGGCGGTCGCCGGCATCCTGTTCTGCCTCGGTCTGGTCGGCCTGATGGTCCGGCGCAACATTCTCTTCGTGCTGATGAGCCTGGAGGTCATGATGAATGCCTCCGCACTGGCGTTCATCGTTGCCGGTAGCCGCTGGGCGCAGCCGGATGGACAGATCATGTTCATCCTGGTGATCAGCCTGGCAGCCGCCGAGGCCAGTATTGGCCTGGCGATTCTGTTGCAGCTGTATCGCCGCTTCCACACTCTCGATATCGACGCTGCCAGCGAGATGCGCGGATGAATCTTCTCTATCTGACTTTCGTATTCCCTCTTATAGGTTTCCTGCTGCTGGCGTTTTCACGCGGCCGTTTTTCGGAAAACCTGTCGGCGCTGATTGGCGTCGGTTCCATCGGCTTTTTGGCCATCGTCACGGCTTA
>DQGF01000122.1:6119-6299 GCA_003525045.1 Pseudomonas sp.
CGTCGGTTCCATCGGCTTGTCGGCCATCGTCACGGCTTATGTGATCTGGCAGTTCAACGTTGCGCCACCTGAAGGCGGTCACTACACGCAAGTGTTGTGGCAATGGATGGCGGTGGAAGGCTTTACGCCTAACTTCGCGCTGTACCTGGATGGTCTGTCCCTGACCATGCTCGGTGTGGT
>DQGF01000122.1:6624-6758 GCA_003525045.1 Pseudomonas sp.
GGCTTCCTGATCCACCTGTTCGCGTCCTGGTACATGCGCGGTGAAGCCGGTTACTCGCGCTTCTTCGCCTACACCAACCTGTTTATCGCCAGCATGCTGTTCCTGGTCCTGGGCGATAACCTGTTGTTCCTGTA
>DQGF01000122.1:7101-7436 GCA_003525045.1 Pseudomonas sp.
CTGTGCTCGTACCTGTTGATCGGTTTCTACTACAGCAACCGCAACAACGGTAACGCGGCACTCAAAGCCTTCATCGTGACCCGTATCGGTGACGTGTTCATGGCCATCGGCCTGTTCATCCTGTTTGCGCAATTGGGCACGCTGAACATCCAGGAGCTGCTGGTTCTGGCGCCGCAGAAATTCCAGTCCGGCGACTTCTGGATGGTCATGGCGACCCTGATGCTGCTGGGCGGCGCTGTCGGTAAATCCGCGCAACTGCCGCTGCAAACCTGGCTGGCGGACGCGATGGCCGGTCCTACTCCGGTTTCGGCACTGATCCACGCCGCAACCATGGT
>DQGF01000013.1:0-2045 GCA_003525045.1 Pseudomonas sp.
GGCATTTCGGCGATGACGTTGGACGGGATGTCCAAAACAGGCAGCGGTTTTTTCGGCTCGGCCCGCAAGTGTTCGGTGCACAGGTAGCGTTCGCGCAGGCGCTGCATGATCGCGTGGGCCTGAATACCGCCGTCTTGCATCGGAATGCTCGCGCAACCCATCAAATAGCTGTAATCGCCCTGGTTCAACACGTCGGCCAGTTCACCCCAGAGTACGGCGATGGTGCCGCCGTTGCGGTAGGCGGGGTCGACGCAGGTGCGGCCGATTTCCAGGATCGGGCCCTTCAGGTGGACCAGGCCATGCAGGCTGAATTCTTCTTCACTGTAGAACTTGCCCAGACTGCTGGCTGCCGTGCGGTCGAGCAATCGGGTGGTCGCCACCAGGTGCCCGGTGTTCAAGTCACGCACGCCGATGTGGGCGCAGTGAACATCATAGTCATCCATGTCCAGACCCAGCTCCGCGCCTTTCAGTTTGGCGTTGAATTCGCCGCTGAACACGTTGAAGCGCAAGGCCTGGGCTTCCTGCAAGGCCTCTGCGCCCACCAGGCGTTCGGCTTGCAGGCGGCGTTCATTGCCGGTGTCGCTGATGCGGGCGATCTGAGTCATTGCGAATCTCCGTACGGGCTGTTCACCCGTCTTGGGTTGCAGCCGATCGACTTTCTTTATGCAGCCGTGTTGTGCAAAGTCAGGCTATGTAGCCCCGGTGTCATCGCCATGAAGCTTTGGTGATGCTTATATGACAGCCCACGAGGAGCCTCTTATGCCCTGGCAAGCCCTGTTGAACCGCCACGATCGTTTGCCCGCCCACCCGGACCTGGGCGAAGGATTCGCGCTCTTACAGCACAAGCTGGGCGCGGTCACGCCGTTTGAACTGGCGGTGGTCGGCGGGCGCCTGATGGCAACGCCGGGGCTGGCGTTTCTGGTGGGGTATCAGGCGGCGTTGCGCATGCTCTGGCCGAGTGCGCCACTGAGCCTTGGCGCGCTGTGTGCGACGGAACAGCGAAGCTTGCGGGTGGCGGACATGCAGACGCGTCTGATCGATTTGCGCGTGAGCGGGCGCAAGGATTTCGTCACCGCCGGCGATGCGGCCGACTGGCTGCTGATCGCGGCCCGCAGCGAAGAGCCCGGCGAAGTTCCACGCTTGAGTCTGGCGGTGGTCTATCCCGATGAGCCGGGCGTGCGTCTGGAAAAACTCCCGGCCATACCGTTGATGCCGGACATCAGTCATGGCCGGCTGTTTCTCGATGGCGCCCAGTGCGAATTGCTCGCGGGGGACGGTTGGGATGCCTATGTCAAACCGTTCCGCACTCTTGAGGATATCTATGTATTGAGTGCGATGACGGCTTGGCTGTATGGCGTCGGTCACGACAGCGACTGGCCGCAGAGTTTGCAGCTGCGTTTGCTGGCGCTGCTGGCCGGGTGCGCGGAAGCCAGTCGACAGGCGCCGAACAATCCGGCGGGGCATGTGGTGCTGGGAGGTTTGTTTGCGCAGTTCGACGGGCTGAAGGCAGAGGTGGATCAGGCATTGGCCGAGGGTCCGCCGCATTGGGCGGCGATGTGGCAGCGGGATCAGGCGGTGATGGATTTGGCGGCGGGGGCGCGGGGTAAGCGGTTGGCCAAGGCACTGGCTGGATCTTCGCTGGATTGACCGGCCTCTTCGCTTGTAGGAGCGAGGCTTGCCCGCGAAGACGGCCACCCTGGCGACGCAAATCCCAGAACTGTCATCAACCCCGACTAGGCTCAGCAGGTTCATTTATCCGAGCCACCCGCCATGTTCAAAGGCTTGCCCCTGCTTTTCCTGCTGCTGCTGCTCAGCCTCACGGCCCACGCCGAAAACTGGCCTGCCGAGCAATGGACAACCGGCCCGACAATCACCGGCCCGGCACTTCAAGCGCTGGAGACCTACGCCTTTCCACCCCGCAACGACACCACCCGCCAAGGCATCCGCACCGATGCCTTGCTGGTGATCCGCGACGGTCAGTTGATCTACGAACGCTACGCTGGCCCGACCACCGCCGACACCCCGCACCTGACCTGGTCCATCAG
>DQGF01000013.1:2301-8565 GCA_003525045.1 Pseudomonas sp.
TGATCTACGAACGCTACGCCGGCCCGACCACCGCCGACACTCCGCACCTGACCTGGTCCATCAGCAAAAGCCTCATGGCCACGGTCCTCGGCGTGGCTTATGGCGAAGGCCTGTTCAAGTTGCAGGACCCGGTGTTGAAGTTTTATCCACCGATGCAAGCGCATCCGCCCATGACCATGGCCGACCTGCTGCACTGGGCGTCAGGCCTGGACTGGCAGGAAGAGTACGAATACGCACCGTTGAAGTCGTCGGTGGTGGCCATGCTCTACACCCGTGGTCATCAGGACATTGCCGCGTTCACGGCTGCCCATGACGTGTACGCCAAGCCGGGTCAGGCATTTCGTTATTCCAGTGGCGACACCAATCTGCTGTCGGCGGCGCTGAAAAACATCGTCGGTCCGGCCCGGTATCCGTACTATCCGTGGACTGCACTGTTCAATCCCTTGGGCATTCACCACGCCATCTGGGAAACCGACGCCACAGGCACTTTCGTCGCCTCGTCCTATGCCTACCTCACTGCCCGGGACCTTGCACGCGTCGGCCTGTTGATGGCCCGCGACGGACGTTGGGGCGATCGCCAACTGCTGCCCAAAGATTGGGTCGCGTTCAACCGCGAACCTTTCGCCGGCTATCAAGCCGACCAGGATGACGCAGTGCCCGGCGGCCATTGGTGGCTCAATCGCTCGCTTGAGGGCGTAGCACAACCCTGGCCCGATGCTCCCGCCGATACCTTTGCGGCACTGGGCCATTGGGGGCAGGCGATGTACGTGATTCCGGGCGAAAACCTGGTGATCGTGCGCTACGGCGATGATCGCGACGGCAGTTATCAACACAACGAATTGCTCAAGCTCGCGCTCAAGGCATTTGCTGCGAAGGAGCAGCCATGAACCGCCACGGTGTTGTTCGTCGTCGACCGTTCGTCACGCTGTGGTTGATCCTGCTGATCGCTTTGCTCGGCTGGATCTGGCAGGAGCGAGTGGCGCTGTGGGCGTTCCCGGACATCATCAGCGCCTACACCGCCAAAGAATATTGCTCATGCCGGTACGTGATGGATTACGACGCCGGGTATTGCCATAGCTATGTGAAGCAGTGGCTGCCCACCAGCGGGTTTGCCGATGATGCGGTGAGCAAGCGCGTAACGGTCAGCGGCATGGGGCGCAGCAACAGTGCGATGTGGATCGGCGAGCGGCAGGGCTGTCGCCTGTCTCCATAACGGCGGTGATGTTTCTGTGGCGAGGGAGCTTGCTCCCGCTGGAGTGCGAAGCACTCCCAAAATCAGGCGCCAGATTTCTTCAGGCTGTACGCATGGTCAGGTTTTGCGACTGCTGCGCAGCCGAGCGGGAGCAAGCTCCCTCGCCACAAAGGCTGGGTTGCGGTGACGGACAGTTTGCATCTGGCTCACGGACGGTTAAGGTTCGCTCAGGTTTATCTGCCCATGAGACTCTATGTTCAACCGCCCCCTTGCCAAAACCTTCGCCTTCCTACTGCTGGCCGGCTCCACAATGTCGGCCCAGGCCAATTGGTACCTGGACGGCGAGTCCTCGCGGCTGTCGTTCATCAGCACCAAAAACGCCAACGTTTCCGAAGTGCAACGCTTTCTGGTGCTGCACGGCAAGGTCAGTCCCACGGGCCTGGCCGAGGTGGAAGTCGAGCTGGAGTCGGTGAACAGCGGCATCCCCTTGCGCGACGAACGCATGCGCAAGGAGCTGTTCGAGATCCAGACATTCCCCGAAGCGTTGATCACCACGCAAATCGATCTGCGCCCGATCAACGACCTCGCGCCCGGTGCGCAACTGGAGTTGCGCTTGCCGTTGACTGTCGATTTGCACGGCAAACAACACCAATACAACGCCGAACTGCTGGCGACGCGCCTGGATGATCGACGCTTTCAGGTCGTAACCCTCGAGCCGCTGGTGATCAATGCCGAAGATTTCGACCTGGCACCTGGCCTGGAAAGCTTGCGCAAGGTCGCCGGCTTGTCGGCCATCAGTTTGTCGGTGCCGGTGGGTGCGGTACTGATTTTCACGGCGCGCTGACATGGCCGGCGCAATTTTCCCCTGGCGTGAAGGCAATAGTTTTGAACTGCTGATCGACGGCCCGCAGTTTTTCCCGCGGATGCTGGTCGCGATTGCCCGCGCCGAAGAACAGGTCGAGCTGGAGCTGTATCTGGTGGAGGCGGGCGCCTGTGCCGAAGCCATGGTTCAGGCGCTGGTCCAGGCCGCCGAGCGCGGTGTGCGGGTACGCTGCCTGTTCGATGATTACGGCAGCCTGGCGTTCGCGATGACCTTGCGTCAGCGGCTGATAGCCGCGGGCGTCGAACTGCGCTTCTACAATCGCCTGAGCTGGCGGCGCTGGGTGGGCAATTTCTACCGCGATCACCGCAAGCTGTTGCTGGTCGACCAGTGTCTGGCGGTGGTCGGCGGCACGGGCGTCACCGATGAATTCTGGACGCCGGGTGAAGACACCAGCGAATGGCACGAAGTGATGGTGGAAATCAGCGGTCCGCTGGTCATCGACTGGCAGTTGCTGTTCGATCGTCAATGGATCGCCAACCGACATCGCCGTGCCTGGAAACCTGCGTCGCACTTCGGCTTGCCGCGACTGCCGCGAGTGCCGCCGGTGGGTGAGGGCATGGGTCGGGTGGCTTATGCCGACGCCCGTCAGCACCGGGACATCCTGCAATCGCTGATTCGCGCCCTGAACAGCGGCCAGCGGCGGATCTGGCTGGCGACCCCGTATTTTTTACCGACCTGGAAAGTCCGACGCTCACTGCGCCGGGCGGCCTCCCGAGGCATCGACGTGCGCCTGCTGCTGACCGGGCCTCGCACCGATCACCCATCGGTGCGCTACGCCGGGCATCGCTACTACCCGCGACTGCTCAAGTCCGGGGTGAAAATCTTCGAATACCAGCCGTGTTTCCTGCACCTGAAAATGGTGCTGGTCGACGACTGGGTGAGTATCGGCTCGTGCAACTTCGATCACTGGAATCTGCGCTTCAACCTGGAAGCCAACCTTGAAGCGCTGGATGCCGGGCTGACGCGTGCGGTGGCGGCGAGTTTCGAGAAGGACTTTGCCCTGAGCCAGGAAGTCAGCCTCGAGGCCTGGCAACGCCGGCCGTTGTGGCGACGGGTCAAGCAGCGGGTGTGGGGATGGGTGGATCGGCTGGTGGTGAATCTGCTGGATCGGCGGGGCTGAACCCGGCCCCCAGCAACACCCTAAAACCACTGTGGGAGCGAGCCTGCTCGCGAAGGCGGAGTGTCATACGACATCAATGTTGAATGACAAAATGCTTTCGCGAGCAGGCTCGCTCCCACAGGTTTTGTGGTGTTTGAATAATTACAGCAACTCGAAACTCTGCTGCGTCACGTCCTGTGAATCCAGACCGATCTGCACATTGAACTTGCCCGGTTCCGCGGCGTACTTGAGCTGTGCGTTAAAGAACTTCAGATCATCCTCGGTAATGGTGAAGTGCACGACTTTCTTTTCGCCGGCCTTGAGCATGATTTTCTGGAAGTTCTTCAGTTCCTTGACCGGTCGGATCATCGAGCCGGTCACGTCCTGGATGTACAACTGCACCACGGCTTCGCCGTCACGTTTGCCGGTGTTATTCACCATGACGCTGGCATCGAGCTTGCCGGTCTTGTTCAGCGTGGTCGAGGACAAGGCCATGTCGGTCAGGCTGAAATCGGTGTAGCTCAAGCCAAAACCGAACGGGAACAGGGGACTGGTGGTGTCATCGAAATACTGCGAGGTGTAGTTGCCTGGCTTGCCCTGCGTGAACGGCCGGCCGATGCTCAGGTGGTTGTAGTAGGTGGGAATCTGACCCACCGACCGCGGGAAGGTGATCGGCAGTTTGCCCGACGGGTTGTAATCGCCGAACAGCACGTCGGCGATGGCGTTGCCGCCTTCGGTGCCGCTGAACCAGGTTTCCAGGATCGCGTCAGCCTGTTCCTTCTCTTCGAGAATCGACAGCGGGCGGCCGTTCATCAACACCAGTACCAGCGGTTTACCGGTGGCTTTCAATGCCTTGATCAGCTCGCGCTGGTTGGCCGGGATGTTCAGGTCGGTACGGCTCGACGATTCGTGGGACATGCCACGGGATTCGCCCACTGCTGCCACCACCACGTCGGCATCCTTGGCGGCTTTCACGGCCTCGTCGATCAGCACTTGGGCCGAGCGCGGATCGTCCACCACTTCCGGGGCATCGAAGTTGAGGAAGTTCAGGTAATCGAGGACTTTCTTGTCGCTGGTGATGTTGGCGCCACGGGCGTAGATCAGCGTCGACTGCGCGCCCAGCGCATTCGTCATGCCGTCGAACAGGGTCACCGATTGTGCAGGGCGGCCAGCAGCGGCCCAACTGCCCATCATGTCGATCGGCGCCTTGGCCAGCGGGCCGACCAAGGCGATTTTCGCGGTTTTCTTCAGTGGCAGGGTTTCACCCTGGTTCTTTAGCAAAACCAGGCTGCGACGCGCGACATCGCGGGCTTCGGCGCGGTGCAGGCGGCTGTCGGCGTAGGTGTCGACCGGGTCATCCTCAGCCTTGCCGATGCGCAGGTACGGGTCCTTGAACAGGCCCATGTCGTACTTGGCGTCCAGCACCGCACGCACGGCATTGTCGATGTCGCTCTGCTGGATCTCACCGGCCTTCAGCAGTCCTGGCAGTTCCTTGCCATAGAGCGTGTCGTTCATGCTCATGTGGATGCCGGCCTTGATCGCCAGCTTCGCGGCTTCGCGACCGTCACGGGCGACGCCGTGCTTGATCAGTTCGAAAATCGCCCCGTGGTCGCTGACCGCCAGGCCCTTGAAGCCCCATTCCTTGCGCAACAAGTCATTCATCAGCCAAGTGTTGGCGGTGGCCGGCACGCCGTTGATCGAGTTCAGCGCAACCATCACTCCGCCGGCACCGGCGTCAATCGCAGCGCGGTATGGCGGCAGGTAGTCCTGGTACATCTTGACCGGGCTCATGTCGACGACGTTGTAGTCGCGACCACCCTCGACCGCGCCGTACAAGGCAAAGTGCTTGACGCTGGCCATGATGCTGTCGGCCGCGTTCGCGCCACCGCCCTGTAGGGCTCTGACCATGACGCCGGCGATACGCGACACCAGATAAGTGTCTTCGCCGAAGCCTTCGGATGTACGACCCCAGCGAGGATCGCGGGAGATATCGACCATCGGCGCAAACGTGATGTCGAGGCTGTCCGCCGCGGCTTCCTTGGCGGCGATGCGCCCGGACAGACCGATAGCGTCCATGTCCCAACTCGAGGCCAGGGCCAGCGGGATCGGGAAAATGGTGCGGTGGCCGTGGATCACGTCATAGGCGAAGAACATCGGGATCTTCAACCGGCTGCGCATGGCCGCATCCTGCATCGGACGGTTTTCCGGGCGGGTGATCGAGTTGAACGTGCCGCCAATATTGCCGGCGGCAATTTCCTTGCGGATCAGCTCCCGAGGCATTTCCGGGCCGATGCTGATCAGGCGCAACTGGCCGATTTTTTCATCGAGGGTCATTTGCTTCATCAGGTTGCTGACGAAGGCGTCCTTGTTCTCCAGAGGTGCGGGCGTCGTGGCGGCCAATACGGTATGACTGGCCAGGCTGACGAACAGGCCCAGCAAACACAGCTTCTTCATGAATGGTTTCTCTAAAGCCTAAACGGCAGTGAATACGCGCCGGTCAGCCAAAATTTAGGGAGCGACTATTGTTGTTCAGGTAAATGCAGCACACTTCTGTAGTGTTTTAGCGCTGGGGCATCTTTTAGCCCATTGGCTCGATGCAATCCAGTGCGGCGGCAGATTATGCCCCAAGAGCGGGGCTCAAGGTTCGCAGGTTGTTTTTTCAACGCATTGGGCAAGGAGCATCAACCAGATGAGCGTACGACACCACTATCGGTCCGGCCTGCAGGTCGCAGCCTTGATGTTGCTGACCACGTTGCTGGCCGGCTGCGGCATCAACAACATCCCGACCCTCGACGAACAGGCCAAGGCCGCCTGGGGCCAGGTACAGAATCAATACCAGCGCCGTGCCGACCTGATCCCCAACCTGGTGGAAACCGTCAAGGGTTACGCGCAGCATGAGCAGGAGACCCTGACCGCGGTGATCGAAGCCCGGGCCAAGGCGACTTCGATTCAGGTCGATGCCAGCACCCTGGACAACCCGGAGAAACTCAAACAGTTCCAGCAGGCCCAGGATCAGCTGACTGGTGCATTGAGCCGGTTGATGGTGGTGTCCGAGCGCTATCCGGATCTCAAGGCCAACCAGAATTTCCT
>DQGF01000013.1:8899-9553 GCA_003525045.1 Pseudomonas sp.
GGCACCGAAAACCGCATCGCCGTGGCGCGTCGTGATTTCATTCTCGCGGTGCAGAAGTACAACACCGAAATCCGTACCTTCCCCGGTCGTCTGTGGCACACGGTGATGTACAGCGATTTGCCGATCCGCGAAACCTTCGAGGCCACCACTTCCAATCCGGAAAAAGCGCCTGAAGTGAAGTTCCAGTAAAGCGCCGATTCAGGTTTGAAGCGCCACCGTGGATGAGGTTGCCAATGCGCGTGTTGAAAGTTGGCCTGGTGCTGTTGCTCTGGGTGTTTGCCCTGGCGGCCCAGGCGGAATTGAAGTTCCCGGAGCTGACCGGGCGGGTGGTGGACAACGCCGGGATGATCGAGCCGGCGGTGCGCGAGCAACTCACACAACAGCTCAATGCCCATGAAAAGGCCACCGGTGAGCAGTTGGTGGTGGTCACGTTGCCCGATTTGCAAGGCGCTGACATTGCGGACTTCGGTTATCAGCTCGGTCGCCACTGGGGCATCGGCCAGAAGGACAAGAACAACGGCGCGTTGCTGATCGTCGCCCGCGATGAGCGCAGGTTACGCATCGAAGTCGGCTATGGCCTGGAAGAGCGCCTGACCGATGCGCAGAGTTCGGTGATCATCAATCAGGTGATCACCCCGGCATTCAAGGCCGGCA
>DQGF01000013.1:9859-10166 GCA_003525045.1 Pseudomonas sp.
CACCCCGGCATTCAAGGCCGGCAATTTCAGCAAGGGCATCAGCGACGGGGTCGCGGCGATGCTGGTGGTGCTGGGGGGAAATCCACTGGATGAGCCGTCCACGGTGTACGAGTCCCGAGGCGATCCGGAAAGTGACTTCGTTTCGCGGCATCCGGGGTTGTTCGTGTTTCTGGTGATGCTGTTCATCCTGACGATTTTCGTCTGCCAGATGCTCGGTATCCTGCCCAGCGGTGGCGGTGGTGGCAGAGGCAGCTCGGGAGGCGGGTTTGGCGGTGGCGGTTTTGGTGGCGCAGGAGGCGGGGGCTTC
>DQGF01000127.1:0-5171 GCA_003525045.1 Pseudomonas sp.
TCGATGGCGTGGCCGAAGGTGTGCCCGAGGTTCAACGTGGCACGAACGCCGGTCTCCTTCTCGTCGGCACCGACCACCGCTGCCTTGGCCGCGCAGGAGCGCTCGATGGCGTACGTCAGGGCGACCTGGTCCAGGCCACGCAGGCGATCGACGTTTTCTTCAAGCCAGGCCAGGAACGGCTCATCGCAGATCAGCCCGTATTTGATGACTTCCGCCAGCCCGGCGGACAGTTCGCGAGCCGGCAGGGTATTGAGGGTGGCGGTATCGATCAGCACCACGTTCGGCTGATAGAAAGCGCCGACCATGTTCTTGCCCAGCGGGTGATTGATCCCGGTCTTGCCGCCCACCGAAGAGTCGACCTGCGACAACAAGGTGGTCGGGACCTGGATGAAATCGACGCCACGCTGGTAGCAGGCGGCAGCAAAGCCGGCCATGTCGCCTATGACGCCACCACCGAGGGCAACCACCGTGGTGCGGCGATCGTGGCGTGCAGTGAGCAGACCATCGAAAATCAACTGCAGGGTTTCCCAGGTCTTGAAGGCTTCGCCGTCGGGCAGTACCACGGAAATCACCGAGAACTGTGCGAGGCTGCGGGTCAGACGTTCGAGATAGAGCGGCGCAACGGTCTCGTTGGAGATGATCGCCACTTGCCGTCCGCGGATATGCGGGGCCAGCAGCTCAGGCTGATCCAACAAACCTTCGCCAATATGAATCGGGTAGCTGCGCTCGCCTAGATCGACCTTGAGTGTCTGCATGTTTCCCCACAGTGATGGAATCAGGCGTCCTGCCTTGAGTTAACGAATATCCACGGCGCCTGCTGGTGTGACGCCGTTCGGTAGCCATCCGCCACAACCTTGAGCGGCCATGACAGGGCCCGAGGATAGCGCATTTCGCGCTTCGCTTTAACGGGGAGGTAGCTGTTGCAAGCGCTCGAGAATATCGAGCACCACCATTCGCGGCGGCCGCTCATCGGTTTCCACCACCAGATCGGCGATTTCCCTATAAAGCGGATCGCGAATCGCCAGCAGGTCCCGAAGGGTCTTGGCCGGATCGGCGGTGCGCAACAGTGGTCGATTGCGGTCGCGTGAGGTGCGGCCGACCTGTTGCTCGACGGAGGCATGCAGATAAACCACCCGACCACCGGCATGCAACGCGCGACGATTGGCCTCGCGCATAACAGCACCGCCACCCGTCGCCAGCACCACGCCATCGCAGCCGCACAGCTCGGCAATCATCGCCTGCTCGCGGTCACGAAAGCCCGGTTCGCCTTCCTTATCGAAGATCCACGGGATATTGGCGCCCGTGCGCAATTCAATTTCCTTATCGGAATCTTTGAACGGCAGGCGCAGCTCTTTGGCCAGCAAACGGCCGATGGTGCTTTTTCCAGCCCCCATCGGTCCAACAAGAATCAAATTTCGCACAGAATCAATGACTCACAGCAATCGCCTGATTGTTCATGATACGCGGAGTGAGAAATACCAGCAGCTCGGATTTTTTCTCCGAAACCACGTCACGCCGGAAAAGGCGGCCAAGATACGGCACATCACCGAGAAATGGCACCTTATCTACAACCTTGCTTTGAGTATTTGAGAAAACCCCGCCGATCACGATGGTCTCGCCATCATTGACCAGTACCTTGGCATTGACCTCGTTTTTCTTGATCGGCGGTACATCCTGGACTTTGTTCAGGTAATCCGGCTCGTCCTTGGTGACCTTGACCTCCATGATGATCCGGTTGTCCGGGGTGATTTGCGGCGTCACTTCCAGCGACAGCGAGGCCTCCTTGAACGACACCGAAGTGGCGCCGCTGGAACTGGCTTCCTGGTAGGGAATTTCAGTGCCCTTGAGGATTTTCGCGGTTTCCTTGTCGGACGTGACCACCTTGGGCTGCGAGACGATTTCGCCGTTACCGGTCTTCTCCATCGCGGTCAGCTCCAGGTCCAGCAACACATTGTCGGTGATGAATGCGATACCGAGCCCCGAGGTATTGCCGGCGGTGCCCATGTCGACAAACGGCGAGTTGGTGCTGGCACTGCCCGGCGTACCAATGGTGGACGATGAGCCGGTGCTGACCCCGGAAGTGTTCCAGTTGCCTTTGTTCTGCACCGAACCGCCCCAGCGCACGCCGAGGCTTTTGTCGTAGTCGACATTGGCTTCGACGATTCGCGCCTCGATCATCACCTGGCGTACCGGGATATCCAGTTGCGCAACGATCCGGCGAAGCTCGTCAAGGCGGTCCTGGGTCTGGTAGGCAATGATGTTGTTGGTCCGTTCATCGACCGTGATCGAGCCCCGTTCGTCGATTTTCGCCTCGGCACTGGTCACCGACTGGAACAGTTTGGCGATATCCGCGGCCTTGGCGTAGTTGACCTGCAGCAGCTCGCGACGCAAAGGCGCCAGTTCGGCAATCTGCTTCTGCGACTCGAGCTCCTGGCGTTCGCGTGCGGCAATCTCATCAGCGGGCGCTACCAGCAGCACGTTACCGATCTTGCGTTTATCCAGGCCTTTGGTTTTCAGCACCAGGTCCAGCGCCTGATCCCACGGCACGTTCTGCAAACGCAGGGTGATGCCGCCCTGCACGGTGTCGCTGGCCACCAGGTTGAGGTTGGTGAAATCGGCGATCAGTTGCAGCACCGAGCGCACATCGATGTCCTGGAAATTCAGCGAAAGCTTTTCACCGGTGTAGGCGAAACGCTCGGCGTTACGTTTTTGCAAGTCGTCGACGGTCATCGGCCGGACGCTGACCGTCAGCTTGTTGTCGGTCTGATAGGTCGAATAGTCAAAAGCACCGCTGGGTTCGATGCTGATGGTGGCCCGATCACCCGTGGCGCTGGCATTGACGAACTGCACTGGCGTGGCGAAGTCCTTGACGTCCAGGCGCACCCGTAATGGTTCGGGCAGTTGTGTTCTGGCGAAACCGAGAATGATCTTGCCGTCGCGCTCCTGAATATCCGGGGCGACAGAGGGGTCCGACAGATCGATGACTACATTGCCTTCGCCCTGGGTGCCGCGCTGAAAATCCACGTTGCGGATGGTCTTGCCCACCGGCGCATACGTTTTGGCCGGAGCTGGCGATGCAGTGGCAGCGCGTGGCGCACTGGTGGACCGGGACGGGGTCTTCACGGCTCCTTGCCCGACGACCACGAACAGATTATTGCCTTCGACTCGCGCGTCATACGGGGTCAACTGGGTCAGGTTGATGATCAGCCGCGTGCGATCCTTGGCCTCCACCACCGTGGCACTGCGGGCATTGCCGCCACCCAGTTCACGATTCTTGCTCTTCAGTTGGCTGACCACACCGGGCAGATCCAGCGCAATCCGTGCCGGCGATTCCGTCGTGTAACCGTGCGGCGTCGGGGGCGGCCCATCGAAAGTCAACTTCAGCTCGACGCGGTCCCCCGGTAACGCTGCGACATCCAGCGTTTTGAGATTGGCCGCTAGTACCATCGGCGACAACAGCGCTATCCATAGCGAAATACCGAGGGTGAAGAAAATCCTGTTCATTATTCGAGTTCCACTATGAGTGCTCTTTCAAAGGGATGGTCCGCGGCCGTTCCAGCCAGGTGCCTTCGCCGTCTGGGACGATTTCGACCACATCGACCTGTGAGCCGCTGATAGAGACGATCCGTCCATCGTTACGCCCCAGGTAATCGCCGACTTTCAGCCGATGCACACCGCCCGCTCCGCGCAGCAGCGCAAAGGAACCCGTCGCATTGGAGAGGGTGCCGACCATTTCAAACTGCTCGATGTTGAAACCTTCGAGGTATTGCTTGACCCGATTGGGGTCGGGCTTGACGTTGCGCGAGCCATTTTTCTGACCGGCCAGATCGACTCTGACCTGCCTGGAAAACGGGCTTCGCAGGTTGGCGGCGCTGTAGGTGAATGTTGGGTAAGACCTGAATATCGGGGTTGGTTCAATCTTGCCCGGCGGTCGCAGGCGCACTTCATTCATGTAGGCATCGAGGTCGCTGACGTCATTGTCGCTGCCACAACCGGCCAGGCCGGCGATTATTACAATCATCGATAAACAACGAATCGGGCTCATTTTTGCAACCCCTTGTCGTTGTAGCGGTAAGTCTTGGCGAGGATGCTCATGCGCAACCTCGGACCACCCTCGGGATTGGCCGGTGTAATATCGAAGTCATGCAGGGTGACAATTCGTGGCAGCCCCGCTACGCCGCTGACGAAGGTGGCCAGGTCGTGATAGGCGCCGGTGACGGTGATCTGGATCGGCAGTTCGAGGTAGAACTGCTGGGTGGCCTCCGGCAACAACTTGATTTCTTCAAACTCCAGGCCGCTGCCCAAGCCTGTCCGCGTGATGTCCTCCAGCAGGCCAGGCACTTCAGTATCACTGGGCAATTGCCGCAGCAGCACGCCAAAAGAGTTCTCCATTTCCTTCATCTGCTGGGTATACAACTCCAGATTCGCCGCCATGTGGGCTTTGCTGGTGAATTGCTCCTTGAGTGTCGATTCTTCCTCGCGCTTGAGGTCAAGCTGGTCCTCCAGCTCGCTGATGTAGAAGCTGTATCCCAGCGCCAGCACCAACACCATCAGCAGGACGCCCACCAAGGCTTTGATCGCCGGCGGCCAGGACCCCATGTTGTTGGTATCCAGATCGTTGATATCGATCTTGCGCAGGCCTTCGAACCATTCGGACGGCCTCATTTAGCGTTCTCCGCAGCGGGCTGAGTCTGACGAACAGTCAACTGAAAGACGTTGGCCTGATCCAGCTGTCCGGCGGTGGTCGCTTTGACTTCCGTGAGGTTGGGCGCATCGAACCAGTCGGACGCATCCAGATTGCGCATCAAGTCTGAAACCCGGTTGTTGGATTCTGCCGCACCCGCAATGGACAAGGTCTTGCCAGCCATTTTCACTTCGGTGAAATAAACGCCATCCGGCAAGGTACGCGCCAACTGATCGAAGATGCGCCCACTGATGGGCCGATTGCCTTGCAAGTCCTGGATAATGCGCATGCGCTCGACCAGTTGCTGGCGACGGGCCTTGAGGTCGCTGATCTGTTTGATCCGCTCATCGACCACGGCAATCTGATTGCCGATGTAGTCGTTACGGGCGATTTGTCGATCGATGGCGCCTTTTATGACCTGGTCCGCAATCAGCACCGTCCCCACCGAACCCACCAGCACACCGACCAGAGCTAGCAAAAAGCGCAC
>DQGF01000127.1:5448-16433 GCA_003525045.1 Pseudomonas sp.
AACCAGCACACCGACCAGAGCCAGCAAAAAGCGCTTGCGACGCGCTTCACGCAACTCCTCGCGCCAGGGTAAAAGATTGATCCGCGCCATCAGTCGAAACTCCTGAGAGCCAGCCCGCAGGCGATCATCAACGCTGGGGCATCAGCGGCCAGGGCGCCCGCATTGACCTTGCTGCTCAGGGCCATATCGGAGAATGGGTTGGCCACTTGCGTCGGCGTGCCCAATCGCTGTTCGATCAACCGATCCAGCCCCGAGACCGAAGCGGTACCGCCAGCCAGCAGAATGTGATCGACCGAGTTGTACTGACCGGAGGCGAAGAAAAACTGTAATGAACGGGATACCTGCTGCACCAACGCATCGCGGAATGGCTGCAACACCTCACTGACGTAATCGTCCGGCAAACCGCCCTGTTTCTTCGCCAGCCCCGCCTGCTCGACGGTCAAGCCATAACGCCGCTGGATTTCTTCCGTCAGCTGACGACCGCCGAACAATTGCTCGCGAGTGTAGATAATGCGCCCGTTGTGCAGCACGCTCAGCGTGGTCATGGTGGCGCCGATGTCGACCACCGCAACCGTCAGACGCTCTTGTGAGGTCGCCAGTTGACGCGCCAGCAAGCCGTACGACCGCTCCAGCGCATAGGCCTCGACGTCAACTACCCGGGCTGTCAGGCCGGCCAGAGCCAGGGCTGCCTCACGGACTTCGACGTTCTCCTTGCGACAGGCCGCCAGCAGCACATTGACCCGCTCGGGGTTGCGCGCCGATACGCCCTGGACTTCAAAGTCGATGGCGACCTCGTCCAATGGATAAGGGATGTATTGATCGGCCTCGATCTTCAGCTGGTTTTCCATCTCGTCATCGGAAAGACCGGCATCCATCTCGATGGTCTTGGTGATCACTGCCGAACCGGCCACGGCCACGGCGACGTTGCGCAGGCTGGTTTTGGCCTTGAGCAGCACGCGTGAGAGGGCCTGACCCACGCCTTCGAGCTCGGCGATATTTTTCTCGACTACAGCACTGGAAGGTAGCGGTTCGACCGCATAGGCCTCGACCCGGTAACGATCACCCTGGCGGCTTAGCTCCAGAAGCTTGACCGACGTGGAGCTGATGTCGATCCCCAGAAGCGTATTGGCTTTTTTATTGAAGAGTCCTAGCACTACCAATTCCCTATGACTATCCGTGAGTTACGGACTCCGTAATATGCATTGCGTTCAAACCACCCGTCTTGACAGCAGCGCAAATGACGCCCCCGACGGAAAAATGATTATAATGCCCAGCGTTTTTTTTCCGCTTTTTACTTCAAGCGCGGGTCGTTCCCTGTTTAGCTGAGCCCTGATGCCTAATTCATTCTTTGCCCTGGATATCCAAAAGCCTTGATTCGTCTGCTGAAATTTTTCGGGTGGTCCATCGTCGCCGTCTTCTGCGGACTGCTCCTTGGTCTGAGCGGCGCGTTTTTATACCTTAGCCCCGGACTGCCATCCGTGGAGGCACTGAGAAGCATTCAGTTGCAGATTCCGTTGCGGGTGTATAGCAGCGACGACAAATTGATCGCTGAATTTGGCGAAATGCGCCGCACACCGATCCGTTTCGCCGACATCCCCCCCAATTTCATCAATGCCTTGCTCAGTGCCGAAGACGACAATTTCGCCAACCACTACGGCGTCGACCCCAGCAGCCTGATGCGGGCCGCCACCCAGTTGATCAAGAGCGGACACATTCAGTCCGGCGGCAGCACCATCACCATGCAGGTGGCGAAGAATTTCTTCCTGACCAGCGAACGCAGCTTCTCGCGCAAGACCACCGAAATCCTCCTGGCCCTGCAGATCGAACGGCAACTGACCAAGGACGAAATCCTTGAGTTGTACGTGAACAAAATCTATCTGGGCAACCGCGCCTACGGTATCGAGGCGGCGGCGCAAGTCTACTACGGCAAATCGATTCGTGACGTCAGCCTCGCACAGATGGCGATGATCGCCGGCCTGCCCAAAGCGCCGTCGCGCTTCAACCCGCTGGCCAACCCGGCCCGTAGCAAGGAACGTCGGGACTGGATCCTGGGGCGCATGTACAAGCTGGGCAAAATCACCGAGGCCGACTACACCGCTGCGATCAACGAGCCGCTCAACGCCAGTTATCACGTACCGACCCCGGAAGTGAACGCACCGTACATCGCTGAAATGGCCCGCGCCGAAATGGTCGGGCGCTTTGGCAGCGATGCCTATACCGAAGGTTTCCGCGTCACCACCACGGTGCCGAGCAACCTCCAGGAAATGGCCAATACCGCGGTCCACGAAGGCTTGATGACCTACGATCAGCGTCATGGCTATCGTGGCCCCGAGTCACGCCTGCCGGGCAAGACCCGCGAGGCCTGGGCTACCGAACTGACCAAACAGCGCACCATCAGCAGCCTTGAGCCGGCCATTGTCATTCAGGTCGACAAGACCGGCCTGCAAGTGCTGACCCGCACCGGTGAAGAACACGTGAGCTGGGACACCATGAAATGGGCGCGTCCGTTCCTCAACACCAACAGCATGGGCGCCAATCCGAAGCAGCCGTCGGATGTGGCTCAGGTCGGCGATCTGATTCGCGTCCAGCGCCAGCCAGACAGTTCACTCAAGTTCAGCCAGATCCCCCAAGCCCAGGGCGCACTGGTGTCCCTCGACCCGCAGAACGGTGCCATTCGCTCGCTGGTCGGCGGCTTTGCGTTCGAGCAGAGCAACTACAACCGCGCGCTGCAGGCCAAGCGTCAGCCGGGCTCGAGCTTCAAGCCATTCGTCTATAGCGCCGCGCTGGATAATGGCTACACCGCCGCCAGCCTGGTGAACGACGCCCCTATCGTGTTTGTCGACGAATACCTGGACAAGGTCTGGCGCCCAAAGAACGACACCAACACCTTCCTCGGCCCGATCCGCATGCGTGAGGCGCTCTACAAGTCGCGTAACCTGGTGTCGATCCGTCTGCTGCAGGCGCTGGGTGTCGACCGCACCATCGACTACATCAGCAAGTTCGGCTTCAACAAACAGGACCTGCCGCGCAACCTGTCCCTGGCCCTGGGCACCGCCACCCTGACGCCTATGGAAATCGCCACCGGCTGGAGCACCTTCGCCAACGGCGGCTACAAGATCACCCCGTACATCATCGACAAGATCGAAAGCCGCAATGGCGATACGCTGTTTCTCGCCAACCCGCCAAGCGTTCCGAAAGGCGATGTAGTCAGCGAAGGCATCGCCGCTCCCGCCCCGTCTGCCGACGCCTTCACCGTCAGCGCAACGCCAGGCGAAACCCTGACTGCCCAGCCAGCGCCACCAACGCCAGCCGTGGCCGAGCGCATAGTCGATGGCCGCACCACGTTCATCCTCAACAGCATGCTTGAGGACGTCATCAAACGCGGCACCGGCCGACGGGCCCTGGCATTGGGTCGCAGCGACATTGCAGGCAAGACCGGCACCACCAACGAATCCAAGGACGCCTGGTTCTCCGGCTACAACGCTGACTACGTAACCACCGTCTGGACCGGCTTCGACCAGCCTGAAAGCCTGGGTCGCCGGGAGTTCGGCGGCACCGTCGCGCTGCCGATCTGGATGAGCTACATGGGTGCCGCCCTCAAAGACAAGCCGCCCCATACGCAGCAAGAACCGGAAGGCATCCTCAGCCTGCGGGTCGACCCGATCAGCGGCCGTGCAGCCTCCCCAGGCACGCCAGGGGCCTTCTTCGAGCTGTTCAAGGCCGAAGACAGACCACCATCGGCCAACGAACTGGGCAACGGCAATGCGCCGGGCAGCCCGCTGCCGGCGGATGAGGCAGCACCGATCGATTTGTTCTAGAGAAGCAGCGGCAAGTTTCAAGCTGCAAGCCACAAGCAGAAGCAAGACCCATGCGCGCCGCTTTTAACTTGCAGCTTGTAGCTTGCCACTTGAAGCCCATAAAAAAACCCAGCACTTGGCTGGGTTTTTTTATGGGCGCTGCTTTTATCCGTTGAACACATCATCCACGCTTTTCAGCGGGTAGTTCTTCGGATACGGCAGGGTTGCCACACCAGTCTCGATCGCAGCCTTGGCCACGGCATCGGAGATCAGGGTGATCAGGCGCGCATCCATTGGTTTCGGAATGATGTACTCACGACCGAATTCCAGCTTGATGCCGCCGTAGGCGTCGCACACTTCCTGAGGCACTGGCAGTTTGGCCAGTTCACGCAGGGCGTTGGCCGCAGCCACTTTCATTTCTTCGTTGATGCGCTTGGCGCGAACGTCCAGGGCACCGCGGAAGATGAACGGGAAGCCCAGTACGTTGTTGACCTGGTTCGGGTAGTCCGAACGGCCGGTCGCCATGATCACGTCGTCACGGGTGGCGTGAGCCAGTTCCGGGGCGATTTCCGGATCCGGGTTCGAGCAGGCGAACACGATCGGATTGGCGGCCATGGATTTCAGACCTTCGGCGCTCAGCAGGTTCGGACCGGACAGGCCAACGAACACGTCAGCGCCTTCCAGCGCGTCAGCCAGGGTGCGCTTGTCGGTCGCGTGCGCGAACACAGCCTTGTACTGGTTCAGGTCGTCTCGGCCGGAGTGGATCACGCCGGTGCGGTCAACCATGTAGATGTTTTCGATGTTGGCACCCATGCTCACCAGCAATTTCATGCAGGAGATGGCGGCAGCACCGGCGCCCAGGCAGACGATCTTGGCGTCAGCGAGGGTTTTGCCAGCGATTTCCAGGGCGTTGATCATGCCGGCCGCGGTAACGATCGCGGTGCCGTGCTGGTCATCGTGGAATACCGGAATGTCGCACTGCTCGATCAGGGCACGTTCGATCTCAAAGCACTCGGGCGCCTTGATGTCTTCCAGGTTGATGCCACCGAAAGTGATGGAGATGCGTTTGACGGTGTCGATGAAGGCTTGCGGGCTTTCGGAGTCGACTTCGATGTCGAATACGTCGATACCGGCGAAGCGCTTGAACAACACACCTTTACCTTCCATCACCGGCTTGGAAGCCAATGGGCCCAGGTTACCCAGGCCGAGAATCGCGGTGCCATCGGAAATGACTGCAACCAGGTTGCCTTTACCGGTGTACTTGTAGGCCAGCTCAGGATCGCGGGCGATTTCGCGTACTGGTTCGGCTACGCCGGGGCTGTAGGCCAGCGACAAGTCGCGGGCGGTAGCGGTGGCCTTGGTGAGCTCGACACTCAGCTTCCCTGGACGAGGATGGGCGTGATATTCGAGAGCGGCAGTTTTCAAATCAGACATGTGGGCATTCCGCTTTTTACTGTTGGACAGACGGACCGCCGAGGATACGCGTGTCGCAAAGTCCCCACAAGACTGACCAGTCACCCCTGTCAAGCGGCCCGCCCTACAACTTTGGGCCAAGAGCCACGTAACACAAGGGACATACTGCTCACAATCAACAGAAAAAATGTCTACAATTTTTTATCGAGGTGCCGCTTGCAGCATCGCCGGGTCTGTCAATGGCAATAACCAACGCGCCTGACCGCTTTTCAGTCCGCCACGCCGCGAACGATCCACTACCCAGCCACGCGCCTCGATCTGCTTGCCCTTGAGCTGCTCAAGCGCCGCGACATCGAACTGCCCAAGCAAATTGGGTGCAACGCGCAATACAACCGAATCCTGCAACTCGATCCAAACACCGCCGCGATTGCGCTGAACCTTGCTCACACGCCCGCTGAGCACGGCAAAACCGGAAGCGTGGATCTGCTCCGCTTTCAGTACAGGTGACTGGCGCCATACGCCAAGTCCGGCCTGACGAGCACTGCGTTCTGCCACTTGCTGACAGGCGACGAGATCGACATTCGGCGCGACGGCCACCTGGAATCCCAGGCCTTCAGCGAGCATTTGCGCTTCGAGATTGGCGCCATCCGCGCCGTAGAGATGAGCCAGGGTGCGGCCGTAGCTATCCTTGCTTTCTTTGCCGGGCAGCAACGCGAGCCGCCCGTCGCTGGCTGCAACCAGCGCTTCGAGACGTTTTCGTGCCGTCACGGCGAATGGCTCGTCGGAACGGCCTTTCTTGCCCAGCTCCGGAGTATTCAAACCGATCAGGCGCACACTACGGCCGTCGCTCAGGCGTAGCGTGTCGCCATCCACCACCCGCTGCACCGCGACTGAGGCCAGGCCGTCCGGCGCCGGGCAAAAGGCCTGGGCAGCGGAGAGCCAAATCGCAGACACAAAAAAGGCGCCCGCAAGGGACGCCTTTTTCATCAGCAAGGTAAAGCCCATGGGGCTTTGCAACCTTACTCTGCAGCAGCAGGAGCCTTGGCTTTGCCAAATGCACCGAAACGGTCTGCGAAGCGCTGTACACGGCCGCCAGTATCCAGAGTCTTCTGCTTACCGGTGTAGAACGGGTGGCACTCGTTGCATACGTCGATCGCCAGAGGCTTGGCCAGGTTCGAACGAGTTTCGAACTTGTTGCCACAGCTGCAGGTAACTGCGGTGATTTCGTATGTTGGATGGATATCGGCTTTCATGGTGTATTCCTCAGGCTAGCGTGCCGCCACTCAACACCATTGTTGAATACCGCACGTAATTAGGCCGCGGATTCTACCAGACAATGCCAATCACGCAAGCTGTCCCTTAAACCAGTCGTCTGCTAGGCTCCCGGCCTGATACGCGCCCTTTGTGGGAGCGGGCTTGCTCGCGAATACAGTGTGTCAGGCAACGATGATGTGTGTGATCCACCGCATTCGCGAGCAAGCCCGCTCCCACAATTATTATGCGTCCGACTTCTTTTACTGCCCGTTTATCGAGATCCCCCCGCGTGCCCAACGCCATACTGCGCCTCGCCCTGCCTTCGCCCCTGCGCCGCCTGTTCGATTACCGCGCTCCGGCCGGCGTCCTGCGCGCCCAGTTGCACCCGGGCATGCGCCTGCGAGTGCCGTTCGGCCGACGGGAAATGATCGGAATTCTGGTGGAGGTCACCGACACCAGCGAAGTCCCGGCGGAAAAGCTCAAGCCGGCTCTGGCGCTGCTTGACGCTACGCCGCCCTTGCCGCCAGCGCTGTTCAAGCTGTGCCTGTGGACCTCGCAATATTATCAGCACAGCCTCGGCGACACCTTGAGCTGGGCACTGCCGGTGTTGTTGCGCCAGGGCGAACTGGCCGAAGCGCGCCAGGAACGCTTCTGGTCCGCTGCGCCGGGCGCCAGCCTCGATGACCCGCGCATCGCCCGCGCCCCGCGCCAGCGTGAAGCCCTGGCGACCCTGGCCCAGCATCCCCACGGTGTCGCCCATCAGTTGTTGAGCAAACTGATGCTGAGCAAGGACAGCCTCGATCTGTTGCTGGCCAAAGACCTGGTGCAGGTGGAAATTCGCAGGCACGCCCCCGGCGCCCGCCACGAACACTGGCTGGCGCAGCCGGAATTGCCACTCAACCCGGAACAGCGTGCGGCTTATGAAGCGATTCGCGCCGGCTTCGACAGCTATCACGCTTTCCTGTTGGCCGGCGTCACTGGCAGCGGCAAGACCGAAGTCTATTTGCAGCTGATCCGCGAAACCCTCGAGGCCGGCAAGCAGGCGCTGGTGCTGATCCCGGAAATCAACCTCGGCCCGCAGACCCTGGCGCGCTTCGAGCAACGTTTCAATGCACGCATCGCACTGATCCACTCGGCGGTCAATGACCGTGAACGCCTCGACGCCTGGCTCGCCGCCCGGGACGGTGAGGCCGACATCATTATCGGCACCCGTTCGGCGCTGTTCACCCCGATGAAGAACCCTGGCCTGATCATTATCGACGAAGAGCACGACGGCTCCTATAAACAGCAGGAGGGCCTGCGCTACCACGCCCGCGATCTGGCACTGGTCCGTGCCCGGCAGGAGAACATCCCGATCGTGCTCGGCTCCGCCACGCCTTCGTTGGAAAGCCTGCACAACGCCTACACCGGTCGGTACGGGCTCCTACGCCTGAATGAGCGCGCCGGCGGTGCCAAGCAGCCGCGTTTCCTGCGCCTGGACGTAAAAAGTCGTCCGCTGGACAGCGGCATTTCCGGACCGATGCAGCAAGCCATCGGGCAGACCCTGGCTGCCGGGCAACAGGTTTTGGTATTCCTTAACCGGCGCGGTTTTGCGCCGACCCTGCTCTGTCACGACTGCGGCTGGATGTCCGAGTGCCAGCGCTGCGATGCCCGCATGACCGTGCACCAACGCTCCGCCGAACTGCGTTGCCACCATTGCGGCTACGTCGAACGCGTGCCCCGGCATTGCCCCAAATGCGGCAAAGTTGATCTGCGCCCCGTAGGTGCCGGCACCGAGCGCGCCGAGGAACGACTGGGGATTCTGTTCCCCGACGTCCCGGTGCTGCGGGTCGACCGTGACAGCACGTCACGCAAGGACGCGATGAATCAGTTGTTCGCCACCATCCAGAAAGGCCATCCATGCATTCTGGTGGGCACGCAGATGCTTGCCAAAGGGCATCACTTTCCACGGGTGACCCTGGTGTCGATTCTCGATGCCGATGGCGGCCTGTTTTCTGGCGACTTCCGCGCCAGCGAGCGCATGGCACAGCTGATCGTCCAGGTCGCAGGCCGCGCGGGCCGGGCTGAAGAGCCGGGCAAAGTGATCATCCAGACGCATCTGGCGGACCATCCGTTGCTGGTGCAATTGACCGAACAGGGGTATTTCGCTTTTGCCGAACAAGCCTTGAGCGAACGTCGCTCGGCAGGACTACCACCATTTGCCCATCTGGCGCTGCTGCGGGCCGAAGCGCACAAGCCGGGGCAGGCAGAAGGCTTTCTGGATGAGGCGTGCAGTGAGGCTGAGCGCTTGCTGGCCGAGCAGAATCTGACCGGGATCGAGCTGCTGGGGCCAGTGCCGGCGCCGATGGAGCGCCGGGCTGGCCGATATCGGGCGCAGTTGTTGCTGCAAGCGTCGGCCCGGGCGCCGTTGCATCGGTTGCTTGCCAGTTGGTTGCTGGTGCTGGAGCAGATGCCGAGTGGGCGGGCGGTGCGTTGGTCTTTGGATGTTGACCCAGTCGATTTGTATTGATTTTGAGATCGCTTTCGCGAGCAAGCCCGCTCCCACAGGGGTTTTGTGCCAGGCATATAATGTATTTACACCGCAGATCCAGTGTCGGAGCGGGCTTGCTCGCGAAGAGGCCCTAATAGTCACCACATATCCACAACCTGCCCGTCATAGTTGGCAAGCACGTCTTCGCAACGGATAATGCCCAGTTTTTCCACCAGCGCATCGAAGCGCCGCCGCGCTTGCGGTCGAAAGAGAAGACCATGAAAGACACCATTCGCCAGCTGATCCAACAAGCCATCACCCAACTCGTCAACGAAGGTGTGTTGCCTGAAGGCCTGTCGCCGGCGATCCAGGTGGAAAACTCCCGTGACAAGACTCACGGCGACTTCGCCAGCAACATCGCGATGATGCTGGCCAAACCGGCCGGCATGAAGCCGCGCGACCTGGCAGAGAAAATCATCGCCGCGCTGCCGGCCGATGAAAATGTCTCCAAAGCCGAAATCGCAGGCCCTGGCTTCCTCAATTTCTTCCAGAACACTCAAGCCCTGGCCACGCGCCTGGATGCCGCCCTGGCCGACGACCACATCGGCGTGCGCAAGGTGGGTCCGGTGCAGCGCACCGTGGTCGACCTGTCGGCGCCGAACCTGGCCAAGGAGATGCACGTCGGACACTTGCGCTCGACCATCATCGGCGACGGCGTGGCGCGGGTGCTGGAGTTCCTCGGCGACGAAGTGATCCGTCAGAACCACGTTGGCGATTGGGGCACCCAGTTCGGCATGCTGATGGCGTACCTTCAGGAAAACCCGATCACCAGCGACGAGCTGTCGGACCTGGAAAACTTCTACCGCGCGGCCAAGCAACGCTTCGACGAGTCAGAAGAGTTCGCCGATCGTGCCCGTGGCCTGGTGGTCAAGCTGCAAGCCGGCGACCCGGACTGCCTGGCGCTGTGGACCAAATTCAAAGACATCTCCCTGTCCCATTGCCAGAAAATCTACGAACTGCTGAACGTCAAGCTGACCATGGCCGACGTGATGGGCGAAAGCGCCTACAACGATGACCTGATCAACGTGGTCAACGACCTCAAGGCCGCTGGCATGCTGGTCGAGAGCAACGGCGCCCAGTGCGTGTTCCTCGACGAGTTCAAGAATGCCGACGGCGACCCGCTGCCAGTGATCATCGTCAAGGCCGGCGGCGGTTATCTGTATGCCACCACTGACCTGGCGGCAGTGCGTTATCGCAGCGGCAAGCTCAAGGCCGATCGCGCGCTGTACTTCGTCGACCAGCGCCAGGCCCTGCACTTCCAGCAAGTGTTCGCCGTGGCGCGCAAGGCTGGCTTCGTGACGCACCCGATGGAAATGGAACACATGGGCTTCGGCACCATGAACGGCGCCGATGGGCGCCCGTTCAAGACCCGTGACGGCGGCACCGTGAAGCTGATCGACCTGCTGACCGAAGCCCAGGAACGCGCCTACACCCTGGTGAAGGACAAGAACCCGGAGCTGGCCGAAGCCGAGTTGCGCAACATCGCCAAGGTCGTGGGCATCGGCGCGGTGAAGTACGCCGACCTGTCCAAGCATCGCACCAGCGACTACAGCTTCAACTTCGACCTGATGCTTAACTTCGAAGGCAACACCGCACCGTACCTGCTGTACGCTTACACTCGCGTGGCCGGGGTGTTCCGCAAACTCGGCAAGGACTTCAGCGAAGTTGAAGGCCAGATCGTCCTCGAAGCCGCACACGAACACGAACTGGCAGCGAAACTGGCGCAGTTCGGTGAAGTGTTGAATAACGTGTCTGATAAAGGCACGCCGCACATTCTGTGCACCTACCTGTACGATGTCGCCGGCCTGTTCTCCAGTTTCTACGAGAACTGCCCGATCCTCGGCGCCGACACCCCGGCGCAAATGCAGAGCCGTCTGCGCCTCGCCGCGCTGACCGGTCGCACACTCAAGCAAGGCCTGGAACTCTTGGGTCTGGAAACTCTGGAGCGTATGTAAGTTGGCCGCCAAGAAAAAACCTGCACCCAAGCGTGG
>DQGF01000127.1:16750-16947 GCA_003525045.1 Pseudomonas sp.
CAAGCGTGGCGCCAGCCGTTACCAAGCCCCTGCAAAGCAACCGATCCCGGGTTGGCTGTGGATGGCCATCGGCCTGACGGTCGGCGCGTTCATTGTGTTCCTGATGAAGCTGGAACCGGGCAAAGGTAGCGAGAGCGTCAAGCGCGAGAAAATCGAACAACAGAAAGCCACCAGGATCGCCGAGGCCAACAAGACCC
>DQGF01000127.1:17231-17432 GCA_003525045.1 Pseudomonas sp.
GATCGCCGAGGCCAACAAGACCCCGCCGAGCCCGACACAACCGGTGAAGCCGAAATACGACTTCTACACCTTGCTGCCGGAATCGGAAGTCATCGTGCCGGCGGATGCCGTGCCTGAGAAAACGCTGCCGACGCCGCAAGTGCCGGCCATCCCGACGACGCCGGTAACGCCGGAGCAAGCGGCGAAGATCGACACCGCGCG
>DQGF01000127.1:17716-18079 GCA_003525045.1 Pseudomonas sp.
GCGGCGAAGATCGACACCGCGCGGGCTCAGGCGGCGCTGGCCGGGATTACGCCGCCGCCAGCGCCACCGGTGGCGAAGGCTGCGCCGGTAACCAAGTTCTTCCTGCAGGCCGGCTCGTTCCGCAAGGAGGCTGACGCCGACAAGGTTCGGGCACAGATCATCTTGCTCGGGCAGGCGGTGGCGGTTGAATCCGGCACGGTCAAAGACGAGACCTGGTACCGAGTATTGGTTGGACCCTTCAGCAACCGCGAGCAACTGACCACGGCCCAGAAGCAGCTGGCCGGTGCCGGATTCAGCAACCTGTTGTTACAACAACGCCAGAACCGCTGATTTCGTCAGCAACACCGCGTTATCGTTCTTCGC
>DQGF01000126.1 GCA_003525045.1 Pseudomonas sp.
TCCTTGGTTTCGGCGAACGGGCCGTAGATCACCGTGCGCTGGTCACCTGAGAAGCGCACGCGGGCGCCTTTGCTGCTGGGCTGCAGGCCGTCGCAGTCGATGAGGATGCCGGCCTTGACCAGTTCCTCGTTGAAATTGCCCATCGCGGTCATCAGTTCTTCGCTGGGCAGGATGCCGGCTTCGGAATCCGAGCTGGCTTTCACAAAAATCATGAATCGCATGGTCTTGTCTCCGCTGGGTTTGGGTGATTCACCTCTAGTCGAATGACTCTTTCCTGAATCGACAACGCTGCTGGCAAAAATATCGCTACAAATTTCAGATACCCCGGGTGCGTGGGAGCAAATGAAACGCGGGGTTTTTTATCGGGTTTTGGCGCGACATATCACGATTTGTAACTGACCATAGGTCGTCGTACCATTTCGTGGTTAACTTCGGCCTCTTCAAAATTCACATCAACCATCAGAAGGACTCCGTTCATGGCTCAAGTCACTCTTAAAGGCAACCCGGTGCAAGTCAACGGCCAACTGCCACAAGCCGGTTCCAAGGCGCCAGCCTTTTCCCTGGTGGCCGGCAATCTGTCCGACGTGACCCTGGCGAGCTTCGCCGGCAAGCGCAAAGTGTTGAATATCTTCCCAAGCGTCGACACCCCGACCTGCGCCACTTCGGTTCGCAAGTTCAATGCCCAGGCCAACGATGTCGCCAACACTGTTGTGCTGTGCATCTCCGCTGACCTGCCATTCGCCCAGGCGCGTTTCTGCGGCGCCGAAGGCCTGGACAACGTGCAGAACCTGTCGACCCTGCGCGGTGCCGAGTTCATCGAGAACTACGGCGTAGCCATTGCCGATGGTCCGCTCAAAGGCCTGACCGCCCGTGCCGTCGTGGTCCTGGACGAAAACGACAACGTTCTGTACAGCGAACTGGTCAAGGAAATCGCGGAAGAACCGAACTACGACGCGGCACTTGCCGTTCTGAAATAAGCAAACGTTTACATTTGTTAACGGCCTGGCTCTGTCCAGGCCGTTTTCATTTGTGCTTCAGTGCCTTAGACAAACCTCCTGATACGTAAGCCAAAGGTAAATTGCCGGTAAAGGCGCTTTGCTAAACGCCCTCCAGTGCTTATCGTTCAGCCTCCCGTAGAAAAAGCCCACGCGCCCAATGGTTGATCATTCAATGCAATCCTCTGCTTCCCGTAGTCCCCGTCGCTGGCTGTTCGGCCTGCTTGTCTTGTTGGTCATCGCCGTCCTGTGCTGGAGATTCTGGCCCGGCGGTGCTGCGCCAAAAGAAGGCGCAGGGCAAAAAGCCGTGGCCGGGCACACCGGTCGGTCCGGGGGGATGCGTCCGGGCTTCGGTGGAGCGGCCGGCCCGGTGCCGGTGCGTGTGGCGCCGGCTGTGAAGGGCGACTTCCCGCTGTATTACAAGGCCCTGGGCACCGTGACGGCGCTGAACACCATTAATGTACGCAGCCGGGTGGGTGGCGAACTGATCAAGATTGCGTTCGAGGAAGGGCAGATGGTCAAAGCTGGCGATTTGCTGGCCGAGATCGATCCGCGTCCTTACCAGAATGCCTTGCTGCAGGCCGAAGGCACCTTGCTGCAGAATCAGGCGCAATTGAAGAACGCCCAGGTCGACGTCGAACGCTACCGCGGCCTGTACCGCGAAGACAGTATCGCCAAGCAGACCCTGGACACTGCCGAAGCGCTGGTGGGTCAGTATCAGGGCACGGTCAAGACCAACCAGGCGGCCGTCAACGACGCCAAGCTCAATCTCGAATTCACCAGGATTCGCGCACCGATCACCGGCCGTGTGGGCCTGCGTCAGCTGGACGTCGGCAACCTGGTCGCCGCCAACGACACCACGGCGCTGGCGATCATCACCCAGACCCAACCGATCAGCGTTGCCTTCACCTTGCCGGAAAACAGCCTCGACGTCGTACTGGCCCGCTATCGCACCGGCGCCAAGCTGCCCGCCGAAGCCTGGGACCGTGGCGACACCCAATTGCAGGCCACTGGCGTGTTGCAGAGCCTGGACAACCAGATTGACGTCACCACCGGCACCCTGAAATTCAAGGCGCGCTACGAGAACCGTGATCAGGCGTTGTTCCCCAACCAGTTCGTCAACGTCCACCTGCTGGCCGACACGCTTAAAGACGTCGTGCTCGCGCCCTCGGCGGCGATCCAGTTCGGCACCAACGGCACTTTCGTTTATGCGATGGACGGCGACAAGAAGGTCACGATCCGTCAGTTGAAAGTCGGCGCCAGTGACGGCGACAACACCGTCATCACCGAGGGCCTGGCTGCCGGAGACCGCGTTGTCCTGGAAGGCACCGACCGCCTGAAAGAAGGCAGCGAAGTGGAAGTGGTCAACGACAGCAAGGATGTACCCACCACGCCAACCGAACATCTGCAAGGCAAGTCGGCCGCCACCGCGCCTGACGCGACCGTCACCGACAAGGCGAAAAAGGGCGGCGCATGAACATCTCGCGGCTATTCATCCTTCGCCCGGTCGCCACGATCCTGAGCATGCTGGCCATTATTCTGGCCGGCGTGATCGCTTATCGGCTACTGCCAGTGTCGGCCTTGCCTCAGGTGGACTACCCGACCATTCGCGTCATGACGCTTTACCCCGGCGCCAGCCCGGATGTCATGACCAGCGCCGTGACCGCGCCCCTCGAACGGCAATTCGGGCAGATGCCCGGCCTGACCCAGATGGCCTCGACCAGTTCCGGCGGCGCTTCGGTGCTGACCCTGCGTTTCAGCCTCGATATCAACATGGACGTCGCCGAGCAGCAGGTGCAGGCGGCGATCAACGCCGCGACCAATCTGCTGCCCAAGGACCTGCCGGCGCCGCCGATATACAACAAGGTCAACCCGGCGGACACCCCGGTGCTGACCCTGGCCATCACCTCCAAGACCATGCTGTTGCCCAAGCTCAACGATCTGGTCGATACCCGCATGGCGCAAAAAATCGCCCAGATCAGCGGCGTCGGCATGGTCAGCATCGCCGGTGGCCAGCGTCAGGCGGTGCGGATCAAGGTCAACCCCGAGGCCCTGGCGGCCAATGGCCTGAACCTGTCCGACGTGCGCACCCTGATTGGCGCCTCCAACGTCAACCAGCCCAAGGGCAACTTCGACGGCCCGACCCGGGTCTCGATGCTCGATGCCAACGATCAACTGACCTCGCCCAAGGATTACGCCAACCTGATCCTGGCTTACGCCAATGGCGCGCCGTTGCGGCTCAAGGACGTGGCAGAGATCGTCGACGGTGCCGAGAACGAACGCCTGGCGGCGTGGGCCAATGAAAACCAGGCGGTGTTGCTGAACATCCAGCGCCAGCCAGGCGCCAACGTCATCGAAGTGGTCGACCGGATCAAGGCCTTGCTGCCGAGCATTACCGACAACTTGCCGGCAGGTCTCGATGTCGTCGTGCTCACCGACCGCACCCAGACCATCCGCGCGTCCGTCACCGACGTGCAGCACGAATTGCTGATCGCCATTGCCCTGGTGGTGATGGTGACCTTCCTGTTCCTGCGCCGTGCCAGCGCTACGATCATTCCGTCGGTGGCCGTGCCGCTGTCGCTGATCGGGACCTTCGGCGTGATGTACCTCGCTGGTTTTTCGGTCAACAACCTGACCCTGATGGCCCTGACCATTGCCACCGGTTTCGTGGTGGACGATGCAATCGTGATGCTGGAGAACATTTCCCGCTATATCGAAGAGGGCGACAGCCCGCTGAATGCGGCGCTCAAGGGCGCCAAGCAGATCGGTTTCACCCTGATTTCCCTGACCCTGTCACTGATCGCGGTGCTGATTCCGCTGCTGTTCATGGCTGACGTGGTGGGGCGCCTGTTCCGCGAGTTTGCGATCACCCTGGCGGTGGCCATCCTGATATCCCTGGTGGTGTCCCTGACGCTGACGCCGATGATGTGCGCGCGGCTGCTCAAGCGTGAACCCAAGGAGGAAGAACAGGGCCGCTTCTACAGGGCCAGCGGCGCGACAATTGATTGGATGATCGCGGCTTACGGGCGCAAGTTAAAGTGGGTTCTCAAGCATCAACCGCTGACGTTGCTGGTGGCCATCGGCACCCTGGCGCTGACCGTGGTCCTGTACATGGTGGTGCCCAAGGGCTTCTTCCCGGTGCAGGACACCGGGGTCATCCAGGGCATTTCCGAAGCACCGCAATCGATTTCCTTTGCGGCAATGAGCGAGCGGCAGCAGGAACTGGCCAAGGTGATCCTCGCCGATCCGGCGGTCGAGAGCCTGTCGTCCTACATCGGCGTGGACGGTGACAACTCGACGCTCAACAGCGGCCGCCTGCTGATCAACCTCAAGTCCCACAGCAACCGTGACCTGAGCGCGACCGAAGTGATTGCCCGCTTGCAACCCGAAGTCGACAAATTGATCGGCATTCGCCTGTTCATGCAGCCAGTGCAGGATTTGACCATCGAAGACCGGGTCAGCCGTACCCAGTACCAATTCAGCATGTCATCACCGGATTCCGAGTTGCTGAGCCTGTGGAGTGGCCGCCTGGTGGAAGCGCTGGGCCAACGGCCGGAGCTGACCGACGTCGCCAGCGATTTGCAGGACAAAGGCTTGCAGGTGTATCTGGTGATCGATCGTGACGCGGCGTCGCGGGTCGGCGTATCCGTGTCGAACATCACCGACGCGTTGTACGACGCTTTTGGCCAGCGGCAGATTTCCACCATTTACACCCAGGCCAGCCAGTACCGCGTGGTCCTGCAATCACAGTCCGGCGAGAAGATCGGCCCGGACGCGCTGAATCAGATTCACGTCAAGACCACCGATGGCGGGCAAGTGCGCCTGTCGAGCCTGGCACGCGTCGAAGAGCGTCAGGCGCAATTGGCGATCACCCACATCGGCCAGTTCCCGGCGGTGATGATGTCGTTCAACCTGGCACCCGGCGTGGCGCTGGGGCAGGCGGTGCAGATCATCGAACAGGTGCAGCAGGACATCGGCATGCCGATCGGCGTGCAGACTCAGTTCCAGGGTGCGGCCGAGGCGTTCCAGGCTTCGCTGTCGAGCACCTTGCTGCTGATCCTGGCGGCGGTGGTGACCATGTACATCGTGCTCGGCGTGCTGTACGAGAGCTATATCCACCCGATCACCATCCTGTCGACCTTGCCCTCGGCGGCGGTCGGCGCCTTGCTGGCTTTGTTGTTGAGTGGTAACGACCTGGGCATGATCGCGATCATCGGCATCATCCTGCTGATCGGTATCGT
>DQGF01000580.1 GCA_003525045.1 Pseudomonas sp.
TTGCGCACCCCGACCCAGTACGCCGAAGAAATCAAGATTCGCTACGCCTGCGCCCTGGCCAAACTGGCCGGTGCCGGTGAAACCATCAAGGTCCCGAGTGTTGGCGACCGTCCACCGCGCGAGCTGTCCCGCCAGGCCCTGGCCGAAGTGGTCGAGCCGCGCTACGACGAGCTGTTCACGCTGATCCAGGCCGAACTGCGTCGCAGCGGCTACGAAGACCTGATCCCGGCCGGCATCGTGCTGACCGGCGGTACCTCGAAAATGGAAGGCGCGGTCGAACTGGCCGAAGAGATCTTCCACATGCCGGTCCGCCTGGGCGTGCCCCATGGCGTCAAGGGCCTCGACGACGTAGTTCGCAACCCGATCTATTCCACCGGCGTTGGCCTGTTGATGTACGGCCTGCAGAAGCAGTCCGACGGGATTTCGTTCTCGGGCATCAGTAGCCGCGACAGCTACAGCAATGAAGAACCGAAAGTCGCCCTGCTCGATCGCTTCAAGAGCTGGGTACAAGGCAACTTCTAAAGATTTACCGCAGCACCGTTGTAGATACAGGCAGTAGGCGAAAAAACTAGAGAAATGAAAGGAGAGGGAAAATGTTCGAACTCGTAGACAACATCCCCGCAAGCCCGGTAATTAAAGTTATCGGTGTTGGCGGAGGCGGCGGCAACGCCGTCAACCACATGGTCAAGAGCAACATTGAAGGCGTTGAATTCATCTGCGCCAACACTGATGCCCAGGCGCTGAAGAGCATTGGCGCGCGGACCATCCTGCAACTGGGCACCGGCGTGACCAAAGGTCTCGGCGCTGGCGCCAACCCTGAAGTAGGTCGTCAGGCCGCTCTCGAAGACCGTGAGCGCATTGCCGAAGTCCTGCAAGGCACCAACATGGTGTTCATCACCACCGGCATGGGCGGCGGTACCGGTACCGGTGCTGCGCCGATCATTGCTGAAGTGGCCAAGGAAATGGGGATTCTCACCGTTGCGGTGGTGACCCGTCCGTTCCCGTTCGAAGGCCGCAAGCGCATGCAGATCGCCGACGAAGGTATCCGTCTGCTGTCTGAAAGCGTCGACTCGTTGATCACCATTCCCAACGAGAAGTTGCTGACCATCCTCGGTAAGGACGCCAGCCTGCTGTCGGCTTTCGCCAAGGCTGACGATGTACTGGCCGGTGCCGTTCGCGGTATCTCCGACATCATCAAGCGTCCGGGCATGATCAACGTCGACTTTGCCGACGTCCGTACCGTGATGAGCGAAATGGGCATGGCGATGATGGGCACTGGCTGCGCCAGCGGTCCGAACCGTGCACGCGAGGCCACCGAAGCGGCCATTCGCAACCCGTTGCTCGAAGACGTGAACCTGCAAGGTGCACGCGGCATCCTGGTGAACATCACCGCCGGTCCTGACCTGTCCCTGGGTGAGTACTCCGACGTCGGTAGCATCATCGAAGCCTTCGCTTCCGAGCACGCGATGGTCAAGGTCGGTACCGTTATCGATCCGGACATGCGCGACGAGCTGCACGTGACTGTGGTTGCCACAGGTCTGGGCGCGAAAATCGAGAAACCTGTGAAGGTCATCGACAATACCGTTCATACCTCCATGGCCTCCCAGCCGCAACAACACGCCCCTGCACGCCAGGAAGCGCCTGCGGTAAACTACCGTGACCTGGACCGTCCGACCGTCATGCGCAACCAGGCTCAGGCCGGTGCTGCGGCTGCCGCGAAGATGAATCCGCAAGACGACCTGGACTACCTGGACATTCCGGCTTTCCTGCGTCGTCAGGCCGATTGATGGAATGTATCAGGGCTATGAAGGTGATTGGTGTTCAGCAAAGGCGTGGTCTGCTATTATCGCCAGCCTTTGTTGATACCAGTTCGCAATTTGCGCTGAAGCGGCCCAAGCCATGATTAAACAACGCACACTGAAAAATATTATCCGTGCCACAGGTGTAGGCCTGCACTCCGGGGAGAAGGTATACCTGACCCTCAAGCCAGCGCCTGTCGATACCGGCATTGTGTTTTGTCGTGCCGACCTCGACCCTGTGGTGCAGATTCCTGCACGCGCGGAAAACGTTGGTGAAACCACGATGTCGACCACATTGGTCAGTGGTGACACCAAGGTGGATACGGTGGAGCACTTGCTCTCGGCCATGGCTGGCCTGGGCATCGATAACGCCTACGTCGAGCTCTCCGCGTCCGAAGTTCCGATCATGGATGGTAGCGCTGGACCTTTCGTATTCCTGATTCAGTCGGCTGGCCTGGAAGAACAGGACGCCGCCAAGAAGTTCATCCGGATCCTGCGGGAAGTGACAGTGGAAGACGGCGACAAGCGCGCCACTTTCGTCCCTTTCGAAGGTTTCAAGGTGAGTTTCGAGATCGATTTCGATCACCCGGTTTTCCGTGACCGCACACAGAGTGCAAGCGTGGATTTTTCCAGCACTTCGTTCGTAAAAGAAGTCAGCCGCGCCCGTACCTTTGGTTTCATGAGTGACATCGAGTATCTGCGCAAGCACAACCTCGCACTCGGCGGCAGCGTTGAAAACGCTATTGTGGTCGACGCGGATGGTGTACTGAATGAAGACGGTCTTCGTTACGAAGACGAATTCGTGAAGCACAAGATCCTTGATGCAATTGGTGACCTCTACCTGTTGGGCAATAGCCTGATTGGTGAGTTCAAGGGCTTCAAGTCTGGACATGCATTGAACAACCAGCTGCTGCGCAAGTTGATTGAGCAGACCGATGCCTGGGAAGTCGTGACTTTTGAAGATGCCAGCACTGCACCGATCTCTTACATGCGCCCAGTTGCGGCCGTGTAAGTAAAAACCTCTCTAGTTTTTCAAGGCTGCCTTCGGGTGGCCTTTTTTTATGCCTGCAGGAAGTTATCGTGGTGTCAGTAATGGCGCCTTCGCGGGCAAGCCTCGCTCCTACAGGTTGTGCATGCCTTTGTAGGAGCGAGGCTTGCCCGCGAAGGCGCCAGTCGCAGCAGCACAGAACCTCAGTCAGCAACAACCACCCGATTCCGCCCACTTTCCTTCGCCTGATACAGCGCCTTGTCCGCGGCAAACAGCAATTGCTCCAGGCTGATGTCGCTCCTCGTGGTCCAGGTGCTGATGCCAATACTGACAGTAATCGGTGATTCATCTCCCTCCACCCGTGGCAATTGTTCCACCGCCGTACGGATGTGCTCGGCAATCTGCTGAGCACCCGCGCCGTCGGTTTCCGCCAGGATCACTGAAAACTCTTCGCCGCCATAACGGGCGACCAGATCCGCGGGGCGTCGCACATTGGCTGCGATCACCTTGGCCACCGTGCGCAACGCATCATCGCCACCCTGATGTCCATGGCGATCGTTGAAGGCCTTGAAGTGGTCGGCATCAATCATCAGCAGCGACAGCGGCATGCCAGAGCGTTGGGCGCGAAACCATTCATGCCGAAGGGTCAGATCCAGGGTCCTGCGGTTGGCGACACCGGTCAACGCGTCGGTGGCCGCCAGTTGCGCCAGTTCCCGCTCGGCGCTATGGCGCAGGCGCAGTTCCCGACACAGCAACCAGGTCAGCCAAAGCAGGCCGATGCACAGGACGCCGGTAGCGCCGCTGATGACCATCGTTGTGCGCCTCCAGGCCGCGAACACGTCATTGCCGGAAAGGGCGACGATCACCGTCAGCGGCAGGTTACCCACTTTGGAAAAGGTGTACAGCCGCTGCTGTTGGTCAATGCTCGACACGCTGTTAAAGCTGCCACTGCTTTCGCGCAGTATGCGCAAGACGTTAGGGCGGTTGGCGAAGCTTTTACCAATCGAGTCGTGCTCCAGATACGGTTTCTGCGCCAGCAGGATGCCTTCGTCATTAATGATGTTCAGGGTGCTGTCATTACCGATGTTCAGACTGTTGAACAACTGGTCGAAGTAAGTGAGGCGCATCGAGGCCACTACAACGCCCAGGAATTCACCGGTTGGGGAGGTGATGCGTCGGCTGAAGCTGATGCGCCATTCATTGCTGTCTTCGCAGTCGCAACGGGGCTTGAAAGGTCGGCTGATGAACATGCCGCTGTCGCGGTTGGAAGCGTGGGCGAGGAAATAATCGCGGTCCGCGAAGTTACTGTGCCTGGGCTCAATCTTTGAAGATTCGGCCAGCACGTCGCCGTGTTTATCCAGCAGCAGAATGTCACCCTTGAAACGCGCCGTGGTGGAGCGATCGAACAGGGCCAAATGGCGAATTTGCGGTGAAACCTGTTTCAGGTCGTCCCTCTGGGCCGCAGCAATCACGCCCTGAAGGGTCAAGTCGTAGAGTTCGACCGTTCGCAGCACATCGGCATCGATGAGTTGCGCGATTGTGGTCGCGCTGCGGGTCGCTGCCTCTTGAGCGCCGGCATGTTCACGAATCAGCAGGAAAGTGACGATGCCAATAATCGCGATGACGGTCAGGGAGCTGCCGAGGATCGCCATGAGTTCAGGTCGACTGGTCTTGCTTGAAACGTGCGGGAGACGGCTCGCGATCATGGGGGGATGTCTGTGAACTTCCAAAGCAAAAAAAAAGCCAGCAAAACGTGCTGGCTTTTGACTTATGCAAGCTTAAAAGACATTGAGTGGGTAGTCGACGATTACCCGGTATTCATCGGTATCCTGATCCAGCGCGCCATAACCGTTGCCGCCACGATTGGTCGCCCATTGCAGGCGCAGCGCCAAGTCCTTGGCCTTGCCGCTTTGCACCACGTATTTAAGATCGACGTCGCGCTCCCAATGTTTGGCGTTCTTGCCGTCGGCGCTGTACCAGGAGGCGTAGCCACGGCTGTCCGGATCGGCCTTGGTCAGGTCCAGTTCGCCGCGGGAATAAGAAACCGCCGAGGTCAGGCCGGGTAGGCCGAGTCCGACAAAGTCGTAGGCGTACTTGAGTTTCCATGAGCGTTCATTCGGGCCGTTGAAGTCCGAATACTGCTGGGAGTTGTCGAGAAAAATGCTGTCGCCCTGGCTGATGTAGTCGAACGGCGTGTTGCCGTTGACCCGCTGGTAGGCGGCCATGACGCTGTGATTGCCCACGCCGACGGTAAAATGCAGGCTGAAGGTGTTGTTGTTGATGTTGCCCAGCAGCGCATCGCCGGTGTCTTGCGTGTGATAAACGTGCAGCCCCGGATTGAGGCTGACCAGATCATTCAGCGCGTAGGTGTAATCCAGATCGTAGTAATACTGGTTCCAGATGTCCTTCAGCTCGGCGGCGTACAGGCTGCTGGTCAGGCCCGGCAGACCGCTCCAGGCTACGCCAGCCCAGTTCAGGTGCTGACTGTCGTCACCCTCGGCGAGGCTGCCATAAGAGGTCCCGATGCGCGTATGACCGCTCTGGTTGTACGGCTTGGTGAAACTCACCTGGCCGCCTTCGATCATCAAGCCGTCGAAGCTGTGGTTGGTCAGGCTCACGCCGCGAAAGGTCTGCGGCAGCATGCGGGTTTCGCCGCCAGCGATCACCGGGTTGGTGAGAAACAGGTCACCGGCCTTCAGCTCGGTATCGAACGCACGCATTTTCAGGGTACCGCCTGCCGTCGAAAACGACCCCGGTGCTTTGCCGTTGCCATCGCCGATTGGCAGGAGGCCCGTGTTATCGGTGCCGCCACCGCCGTCGAGCTTGAGCCCGAGCATGGCGTGGGCATCGACGCCGAAACCGACGGTGCCTTCGGTGAAGCCCGATTCAAAGATACCCAGGAATCCCTGGCCCCATTCAATGTTGTCGTCCGCCTGCTGCAAACGGTTGCGGTTCATGTAGTAATTGCGGGCGTTGAGGTTGAGGGTCGACCCTTCGACGAATCCTTCGCGATTGCTGTCGTCGGCGGCCTGGGTGTGGGTGGCCATCGTTGCAGCGAATGCAATGAATAACGGGCTGAGTTTCAGAGAAAAAGACACGTGCGGTACAGCTCCTTGAGGTCAATTCATAGTTGTTCGATTGACGTTTTGTGTTTCTTGTTTAGTAAGACGCAGTGAGCGGCATTTTTTGCACAACAAAAAAAAGCCGCTGATAGCAGCGGCTTTGAAGACAACTTTTCAACCGGAAGAGCCGATGAAAAGTGTCGAGGGAAACAGAGCAATATTTGCGATCAGCTATCTTTCCCGGCTCGTGGCTGGGCCTGAATAGTCGATGCTTGAGGGGATTGCGCAGCGTCCTGAGCCTTGGCCGTCATTTCGCTCTGATACTCTTCGTAGGCGGCGGCGCGCGCTGCATTGTGCGCCACGAAAGCCTCCGACTCTTCAGCGACGGCGAACGGGGAGAGGAACAACGAGGACAAAACGAAAGCGCTGGCAATACCCATAGTGTTGGACATCTTTCAAACCTTCTTGCTTGGCAAGTGCTGTTTAGTGCGGCCAAGATAAGGGGTATCGGGGAGGGGAAAAAGAGCGGATCCATGAAAGGACTATTGCGCTTAAGGCAACAGTAAGTGAGCCGGAATGAGCGGAAATCTGTGGCGAGGGGCTCGGGTGGCGTTAAACGGGCAGGTGGATGCCGAAAGTGTTCATGCCGTGATCGCTTCTTACAAACACATCCCCGCCATGCATCAGTGCAATCGCCTTGACGATCGCCAGTCCCAGGCCGTGGTTGTTGCCACTGTTGCTGCGCGAAGCATCGACCCGATAAAAGCGCTCGAACAGTCGCGGCAGATGCTCGCTGGCAATCGGCGATCCCGGGTTCGCGACACCGATGCTGACCTGATGCTCCTGGACCTCGATCCGCACCTGAATCACTTGCCCCGGCTCGGTGTGCTGCACGGCATTGCTCAGCAGATTGATCAATGCCCGACGCAAATGAGCGATTTCGATCCGCACCTGGGCATCGCCACTGACCTGCACTTGGACCTGGGCATCCTCGAGGATGAAATCCAGGTATTCCAGGGTCGTTGCCACTTCATCCGCCAGGGAAGTGGACGTCAGTTTGGTGGCCTTGCTGCCCTGGTCGGCGCTGGCGAGGAATAGCATGTCGTTGATGATCGAACGCAGCCGCTCAAGCTCCTCGAGGTTCGATTGCAGCACTTCGAAGTAGTGCTCGGCGGAACGGCCACGGGTCAGTGCCACCTGAGTCTGGCCAATCAGATTGGTCAGTGGCGAGCGCAGTTCGTGGGCGACGTCGGCGTTGAATGATTCAAGGCGTGAGTAAGCCTGTTCGACCCGCTCCAGCGTGGAGTTGAACGAGTTGACGAACTGATTCAGTTCCGGTGGCAGTGACGCCAATCGCAAACGCCCGGAACGCAATGGCGGGGCCAGACGCTGGGCTTCCTGTGACAACTTGATCAAGGGTTTAAGGCCGATCCGCGCCACCCAATACCCCAGGGCCGAGGCCAGAAGCACACCGATGATCGCCAGGCTGATCAGGGCGATCAACAGATGGTGCTGAGTCTGGAGAAATGTTTCAGTGTCGATGCCGATCATGAAGCGCAGCGGCGGTCTTTGATCCTTGGCCGGGAACTGGCTGACCAGCACCTTCAATGGGTAAGGCTGATCCGGCAACTTCAGGTCACGCATGCCCAGCGGCCCTTGGGCAAAGGCGCGAATCTGCGGCGTCAGGTTGCCGTATTCGTAGTGGGGGTCGCCGCTGACGATCCAGAAACTGATGCGCTTGTCTTCTTCGCCGAGCAGCTTGAGCTTGTTGTTGATCTTCACCCAATGCTCGGGCGTGCCGTAACGGCCGACGGTGGATTCGAGCACGCTGTAGCGCGCATCCAGTTCGGCTTCGGGCAACAGACCCAGGCCTTTATCGACCTGCTGGTACAAGGCCCAGCCGATCAACAGAAACACCACAAGCGCCACCAGCGTAAACATCCCGCTCAAGCGCAGAGCAATGCTGTTACTGGACACCACGGCTCTCCAGCACATAACCCATGCCGCGGATGGTGTGCAGCAATTTCTCTTCGAAGGGCCCATCCAGCTTGGCCCGCAGGCGTTTGATCGCGACTTCGACGACGTTGGCGTCGCTGTCGAAATTGATGTCCCAGACCATCTCGGCAATGGCGGTTTTCGAGAGGATTTCACCTTGTCGGCGAGCCAGCACACTGAGCAGCGAGAACTCCTTGGCCGTCAGGTCCAGGCGCAGGCCGGCGCGGGTCGCCTTGCGGCTGATCAAGTCGATCCACAGGTCGGCGACGCTGACCTGCACCGGCTCATGACCACCGCTGCGGCGGGTCAGCGCTTGCAGGCGTGCCACCAGTTCGAGGAAGGAAAACGGTTTGCCGAGGTAATCGTCAGCACCCTCGCGCAGGCCTTTGATGCGGTCTTCCACACGTTCGCGGGCGGTGAGCATGATCACCGGGGTTTGCTTGCGCGCACGCAACGCGCGCAGTACGCCGAAGCCGTCGAGCCCTGGCAGCATGACATCGAGCACGATCACTGCGTAGTCGCTTTCCAGCGCCAGGTGCAAGCCGCCGACGCCGTCGCCCGCCAGGTCCACGGTGTAACCCTGTTCCGTCAGACCGCGATGCAGATAATCCGCGGTTTTTTCCTCGTCTTCAATAATCAGAACGCGCATGACTCCGCCTCAGTCTGTGGTCGCCAGCGCCGGTACTGGCGCTGACGCTGGTGGGAGAGTGTGCCGATGGAAAAGCCGCTCAAGCATTAAGTATATGACCGGAGTGGTGAACAGCGTCAGCGCCTGGCTCACCAGCAAGCCGCCGACCACCGCGATTCCCAATGGCTGGCGCAGCTCGGCGCCGGTGCCGTAACCGAGCATCAGCGGCAGCGCGCCGAGCAGGGCGGCGAGGGTGGTCATGATGATCGGCCGGAACCGGGTGATGCAGGCCTGGTAGATCGCCTCTTCCGGCGACAAGCCACCTTTGCGCTGGGCTTCGAGGGCAAAGTCGATCATCAGGATGCCGTTTTTCTTCACGATCCCGATCAACAGCACCAGCCCGATCAGCGCCATGATCGAAAAGTCCTGACCCCAGATCCACAGCATGATCACCGCACCGAGCCCCGCCGAAGGCAGGGTCGAGATGATCGTCAGTGGATGCACGAAGCTCTCGTAGAGCACGCCGAGAATGATGTACACCGCCACCAGCGCCGCCAGAATCAACCAGGGCTGGCTGGCCAGCGAACTCTGGAATGCCTGGGCCGCGCCCTGGAAGTTACCGCTGATGGCCGTCGGCATGCCGATTTCGGCCTTGGCCTGATTGAGCATGATCACTGCATCGCCCAAGGCCACGCCAGGTGCCAGGTTGAACGACAGATTGGCGGCCGGGAACATGCCGTCATGGGCGATGGACAGTGGACCGATGGTCGGCGCATCGAATTTCGCCAGCGCCGAGAGCGGCACCATTTCCCCACTCAGCGGCGAGCGCAGGTAGAAATAGTTAAGGCTTTCGGCTTTGCCACGTTGCTGGGTGTCGAGTTCGAGGATCACGTTGTACTGGTTGATCTGAGTCTGGAATTCGTTGATTTGCCGCTGACCGAAGGCGTCATACAGCGCTTCGTCGACATCACTGGCGGTCAAACCGAAACGTGCCGCTGCACTACGATCGATGCTGATGTGGGTAATGCTGCCGCCCAGTTGCAAGTCGTTGGAAATGTCGCGAAAGGCCGGGTTGCCGCGCAGTTTTTCCGTCAGGCGCTGGGTCCAGGTGCTGAGGGTCGCGCCGTCGTTGCTCTTGAGCACGTATTGGTACTGGGCGCGACTCGGGCCGGAACTGAGGTTGATGTCCTGACCGGCGCGCAGGTACAGCACGATGCCCGGGACTTTCATCAGTTGCGGGCGAATCCGGTCGATGAACTCACTGGCAGAGACGTCGCGGTCGCCGCGTTTTTTCAGGGAGATCCAGAAGCGTCCGTTGGCGATGGTCTGGTTACTGCCCGAGACGCCGACCGAGTGGGAAAACGCTTCTACGGCCGGGTCAGCAGCGACGATTTCGGCCATCGCCAAGTGTTTTTTCACCATGTCGCCGTAGGAAATGTCGGCGGCCGCTTCGGTGGTGCCGAGCACGAAACCGGTGTCCTGCACCGGGAAGAAGCCCTTCGGAATGAAGATGTAACCGGTGATGGCCAGCACGAGGGACAGGCCGAACACGCCGATCATCAACTTCTGATGGGCGAGGGCGCGACGCAGGCCTTTCTCGTACCACGCCAGCAAGCGCTCGCCGAAACCCGGTTTGTCGTGGGCGTGATGCACCGGTGCGCGCATGAACAACGCGGCCAGGGTCGGCGCCAGCGTCAGAGACACCACCACCGAAATCATGATGGTCGAGGTCGCGGTCAGGGCGAATTCCTTGAACAGCCGCCCGACCACGCCGCCCATGAACAGCAGCGGAATGAACGCCGCCACCAGCGAGAAGCTGATGGAAACCACGGTAAAACCAATCTCGCCGGCGCCTTTGATCGCCGCTTCGCGCATGCCGTCGCCCGCCTCCAGATGACGGTGAATGTTCTCCACCACCACAATCGCATCGTCGACCACAAACCCCACGGCCACCACAATCGCCACCAGCGTCAGGTTGTTCAGGCTGAAGCCCATGATGTACATCAGGGCGAAACTGGCGATCAATGACACACCGAGCACTGCCGATACGATCAAGGTCGCGGACAATTGGCGCAGGAACAGCGCCATGACCGCGATCACCAGCATGATTGCGATCAGCAGGGTGACTTCCACTTCATGCAGCGAGGCACGGATGGTCTGGGTCCGGTCGACCAGCACCTTGACCTGTACCGAGGCGGGCAGCATGGCTTCCAGGCCGGGCAACGCCGCCTGAATGCGGTCCACGGTCTCTACGATGTTGGCCCCCGGCTGTCGGGAGATCACCAGGTTCACCCCTGGCCGATCACCGGCCCAGGCCTGCACGTAGGCATCTTCCGAACCGCTGACGACTTTGGCCACATCCTTCAGGTGAACCGGTGCGCCGTCCTTGTAGGAAACGATGAGTTGGCTGTATTCGTCCGGATGGAATAACTGGTCGTTGGTCGACAGCGTCGAGATACTCGACTCACCGTACAACGCGCCTTTGGCCAGGTTGAGGCTGGTCTGCTGGATCGCCAGGCGAATGTCCGCCAGGGTCAGGCCAATGGCTGCCAGTTTGTCGGCCGAGGCCTGGACTCGGATTGCCGGACGTTGCTGACCGGTGATGTTGATCTGGCCAACGCCGTCGATCTGGCTGATCTGACGGGACAACAGGGTTTCGACCAGGTCGCTGAGTTCCGTGCCAGGCATTTGGGTCGAGTCGACGCTGAGGATCAGCACCGGGCTGTCGGCCGGGTTGACCTTGCGCCAGGTCGGCAGGGTCGGCATGTCCTTGGGCAGTTTGCCAGCGGCGGTGTTGATCGCCGCCTGGACTTCCTGGGCGGCGGTGTCGATGCTTTTGTCGAGGGTGAATTGCAGGGTCAGGTTGGTCGAGCCCAGGGCGCTGCTCGAGGTCATCTGGGTCACGCCGGGGATGGCACTGAATTGCACTTCAAGCGGCGTGGCCACCGACGACGCCATGGTTTCCGGGCTGGCGCCGGGCAATTTCGCGGCGACCTGGATGGTCGGGAATTCGGCTTCCGGCAGCGGCGCGATCGGCAACCGCGGGAACGCGATGACACCGAGCAATACCAGGGCAAAGGTCAGCAGGATCGTCGCCACCGGATGATCGATGCACCACGCCGAAACCGAGCCGTGACCCTTCATGGTTGCACCTGCGACTGGACCATTTGCGGCGGGTCAGTCAGTACCTGGACTGTGGAACCTTGCTTGAGGCGCGACTGGCCGTCGCGGACCAGCACGTCGCCCGGTTTGACGCCTTTGATGATGTCCTGGCCGCTGCCTTGGTAGACCATCTGCACCTGGACGGTTTCGACCTTGTCACCGTTGACCCGGTAAACGAAATGATGATCGAGACCGCGTTGTACGACAGTGGGCGGCACCACCAGCGCGCCTTTATCCAGTGCCGTCTGAATCTTTACCGTCACCAGCAGGCCCGGCCAGAGTTTTTGCCCGGTGTTGTTAAACTCGGCCTTGGCGCGGATGGTCCCGGTGTTGGCATTGATCTGGTTGTCGATCAGGGTCAGATGGCCTTCGCCCAACAGGTTGCCCGTTTCGCCGTCGGTGTCGGCGCCAATGTAAGCCTTGACCCGGGCGCGCTGTGGATCATTGATCAAGCCTTGCAGGGTCGGCAGCATTTGCTGCGGCAGGGAAAACTCGACGGCGATCGGGTCGATCTGGGTCACGGTGAACAAGCCTTGGGTGTCGCTCATGCGCAGGAAGTTGCCTTCGTCCACGGTGCGAATACCGACCCGGCCGGTAACCGGGGAGCGAATCTGTGTGTAGGAAAGCTGCACCTGCGCGGCGTCGATCGAGGCCTGATTGCCCTGCGCGGTGGCCTTGAGTTGGTTGACCAGGGCTTGTTGCTGGTCGTAGGTCTGTTTGGAAACGCCGTCGTCGACGCTCAGCAGTTTGTAGCGCTTGAGGTTGACCAGGGCGACTTGCAGCTGCGCCTGGCTTTCGCCCAGTTGCGCCCGAGCCTGGTCGAGACTGGCGCGGATCGAGCGGTCGTCGATAGTCGCCAGCAGATCGCCTTGAGTCACCAGTTGGCCTTCCTTGACCAGGATTTGGGTGAGAATGCCGTCGATCTGCGGGCGCACCACGACACTGTGCAGGGACAACACCGAGCCAATGCCGCTGACGTAGCGGGGGACGTCTTTTTCGGCGACGGCGACCACACGCACGGGGATGGCGGTGGGGGCGGCCAGTTTCGCCGTGGCGGGCTTGGTGGCGTACCACACGCCCAGCGCTGCCAGGGCAATCAGCAGACCTGCGATCAAGGCGGTTTTTTTCTGAATTCGCATGCGAGTGGGGCGCCGGGCTGGGTGGTCGGAGTTTTGTCAGGTTTATACCTTCCTTTATAAACCTGTTCGCCGGTCAGGAAGGTGACGGCTAGCTGACAGCGCTGTCAGTTTGAGGGGTTGTGGTGTCTATTCAGGTCCCACGGAGGAGCGAGCTTGCTCCGGGCGGCATTCCGACGATGGGCGTTAACGATAACGCAGGCTGCCTGGATGAACGCGGTGCCCTGGACGTTTTTCGCGAGCAAGCTCGCTCCTACAGGATCGTGGGGAGGTATACTGCCGCCTTTCGCGGCTCGCTGACCGGGCCCGACTCTATTGCATCACCCGGAGCTTTCATGACTTCCCCGACACAACCGCCGGTTGCCGACGCCTTGAGCGACGACCAGGCAGACCTGCCAGACAGCGTCGACTCCAGCGCAGACAGCGAAACCAAAGCCGCAATTGCGGCATTCAAGTTCCCGTTCAAACCGGGTGAACTGGCCGCAGCGAAGAATGCCAGTCAGCCTTGGTACAAGAATGGCGCGAAGAATGGCCATACCAAGACGCCGGGGGCGGCGCCTCCTGGTACCCGTCGTTCGATGGGTAAGCGTTAAGGTTTAAGTTCTGTAGTGTCTGATCTGCCGTCTTCGCGAGCAAGCCCGCTCCCACATTTTTGACCGCGTTCCCCCGTTAGAACGCGGTCAAATGTGGGAGCGAGCCTGCTCGCGAAGGGGTCATCACCAGCGACGCAGCCCCTGAATCAGGCCGCCCGCAACGAAATAAACGCATAGTTCGATGACGCATCAGTCACCACTTGCGCGCCAGCGTCCAGCACTTGCCTGGCGATATCGTCGCCCGACACATGGAACACCCATTCGCTGCCACACTCCTCGAGCGTCTGTCCGGCAACCTGCTCGATTACCGAGGCAAACGCCGACATGTCCGGTAGGTAAGCGGTGAATCCATCGCCCTTCAGTGCTGTCGTCCGGATACCCAATAATGCGCAAATGGCATCCTTGGTCTGGATATCATCGCGATCCGCCTGACGGGACCGCTGGATCAATCCTTCCAGTTCCTGATCCACTAATTCGCCACCCACAATCAGATCCGGTCCTTTTTCCCACGACTCGGGCGGACATTCCTTCACTGCCGTGTTCAGAGGAATGTGCGGATTGATTTCCATCGGATAGATGCGGCATACCAGTGGCCGGCGTTCGTAGATGCGGCAGAGGTTGTCTTCGTCAAGATTCCGGCAGGGGCCGACGTTGTAGGCGGCAAAGGTGATTGCCACGTAGGCCTGCGATGCGCCACTGCGAACCATCACCGAGCGGCGTTCGGCGTGTTCGCGTTGCTGCACTGGCAGGCCCAGGCCATTGCTCAGGAAACCTTCCACCAACACGATCACCTGACCGCCGTCGGCTGCCCACATCCGGGTCTCGGCCAGGGTCAGGGGCACGTGGTGGTCGTTGCAGCATTTGCCACAACCTACGCAGGAAAACGTCGTATTCATTGAGCAGTCGGTCGCATGTGAAGGCATGAAACGGCGTCAGAAAGCCACCGTAAGGGCTTGTGTCGAAGCAAGTAATGCGCCAGTTACTGCGCCTTGGCGGTTGGGCGGATGGAATCCCACTCCGTCACGTAGGCGGTTTTGCTTTTCTTGTTGTAGAGGCACAGCTCGGTGCCTTGCTGGCCGTTCATGTGTTTTTGCGGGTACTGGCCTTGCAGCAGAAGTGCGGTGTAGCCAACCCGGTCATCGAACTGCGCGGCGTTGCCGACGGGTTTGGCGTTTTTCAGGCCGCTGGCCTTGGTGCAACTGGCGAGCACGGCTTTGTCGTAGGCGGCCCAGGCATCGGGGCTGGAGGCGTGGGCTTGGGTGGCGAGGGCGGTGAGGCAGAGGACGGTCAGGGTGACAGCTTTCATGGTTGAAGCATCCTTGGGCGTTTGGTTGGCCGAGTCCCTGGAGTATGCCTGATGGTTTTGTGTTGAATGTGTCGGCCTCTTCGCGAGCAAGCCCGCTCCCACATTCGACCGAGTTCTCTCATGGGAATGCGTTCCAATGTGGGAGCGGGCTTGCTCCGGGCGGCGTTCCGACGAAAGCG
>DQGF01000558.1:0-198 GCA_003525045.1 Pseudomonas sp.
CCATGGTCAACGTGAGCAATGATGGCGATGTTGCGTAGATTTTCGATCACTTGTGTATCTCGATCAGAGGATTCGGTGTGCTGACAAGTCTTGGCAGCGATTAACAGTAGAGTCAGGCCTTGCCGTTACAGCTTGACGGCAGGGTCGGGGGGCCGGTGACGCAGACCACAGGCAAACAGCCCCGGGCTCTTAGCTCGG
>DQGF01000558.1:537-994 GCA_003525045.1 Pseudomonas sp.
CCCCTCACTGAGCAAATGGTGGGCATGCAGGCGACTCATCACGCCTTTGTCGCAATACAGCAGGTACTGGCGAGTAGGGTCCAGTTCCTTGAAACGAGCGTTCAATGCATAAAACGGCATCGTCTGTACCTCAATGCCAGCGAGTTGCAGCGGCTCGTCTTCAGCGGCATCCGGGTGACGGATGTCGATGATGATCTGGCCCGCCAGTGCTTCGCTGACTTCTTCGATCTGCAAGTCCTGGCCCAATTCGTCGATCACGCGATCGATCGGCACCAGTTTGGCGTTTTCGAGCGCACGCTCGAGTACCGCCATGTCGAACTGTTGTTCTTCGTACTCCACGCGCGGACGTTTGGCGTGGGTCTTGGGGTTCACCGAGATGACCCCGCAGTATTCCGGCATGTGCTTGGCGAAGTCGGCAGTGCCGATTTCGTTAGCCAGGTCGATGATGTCCTGTTTG
>DQGF01000558.1:1265-7385 GCA_003525045.1 Pseudomonas sp.
TTTCGTTGGCCAGGTCGATGATGTCCTGCTTGTGACTGGCGATCAGCGGACGCAAGACCAGCTTGTCGGTCACGCAGTCGATCACGGACAGGTTCGGCAACGTCTGGCTCGACACCTGGGAAATCGCTTCGCCGGTGACCAGCGCTTCGATCTCCAGCCGATCGGCAATACGGGAAGCAGCGCGCAACATCATACGCTTCAAAACCACACCCATATGACTGTTATCGACTTTACCGAGAATTTCTCCCAGTACTTCCTCGAACGGCACACTGACAAATAACACGCGCTGGGAGCTGCCGTACTTCTTCCAGATGAAATGCGCGACCTCCATGACGCCCAGCTCATGGGCACGTCCGCCCAGATTGAAGAAGCAGAAATGGCTCATCAGGCCGCGACGCATGATCTGGTAGGCAGCAACCGTGGAATCGAAGCCGCCGGACATCAGCACAAGCGTCTGTTCCAGGGCCCCCAGCGGATATCCGCCGATGCTGTTGTGCTGGTTGTGGATCACGAACAACCGTTTGTCGCGAATTTCAATACGGACTTCGATTTCCGGCTCTTTCAGCGAGATTCCGGCGGCGCCGCACTGACGACGCAGTTGGCTGCCGACGTATTTCTCGACGTCCATCGAGCTGAATTCATGCTTGCCGGCACGCTTGCAGCGCACCGAAAAGATCTTGCCGGCCAACGCATCACCGAAGTGCTGCTTGCACTTGGCAACGATGTCATCGAAGTCGCCCAGTGGGTATTCGTCGACTTGCAGAAAATGCGCGATGCCCGGCATGCAACTCAGGCGTTCGGTCATCTCCTTCAGGGCTTTGGGCTCGCTGACGCGGGTTTCCAGCTCGAGATTGTCCCACACACCGTTCACCACCACAGCCGGGTCCAGGTCGCGGAGCACGGTACGGATGTTTTTGGCCAACTGGCGGATGAAACGCATCCGTACCGGGCGGCTCTTGATGGTGATCTCGGGGAAGACTTTTACGATTAGTTTCATGAAAACAGCGCGCGCTGGGCCAGCCGAAAAAGGGGGGCGCGGATTATAGCGGAAATTGCTCAAGGTTTAACCAGTTAATGTGCAGAAGGTTTTGCACGCACCAAAATGGGTCATTTGCAGATTTTAACGCTACATTGTAGGGCGATATTTTCTGCATTAATGCGTTTTGTGCCTCTATAAGCGTGAAATTGGGGCAAAAAACCCATGGTGGGGCACTGGCATGCAATTTGCTCCCTTGTGAGGCAGGTTGCCTTGGCAGAGTATTCGCGCCGGCATCACCCACATTCCAAGGGCCATCCACTACCAAAGCCCGAATCCACCCGGAGGACACTATGTCGAAGTCGGTTCAACTCATCAAAGATCATGACGTCAAGTGGATTGATCTGCGCTTCACAGACACCAAAGGCACTCAGCACCACGTGACCATGCCGGCTCGCGACGCGCTGGATGACGCTTTCTTCGAAGAAGGCAAAATGTTCGACGGTTCCTCCATCGCTGGCTGGAAAGGTATCGAAGCTTCCGACATGATCCTGATGCCGGACGACAGCACTGCCGTACTCGACCCGTTCACCGAAGAGCCGACTCTGATCCTGGTTTGCGACGTGATCGAGCCTTCGACCATGCAAGGCTACGACCGTGACCCACGTGCGATCGCCAAGCGTGCCGAGGAATACCTGAAGTCGACCGGTATCGGCGACACCGTATTTGTTGGTCCAGAGCCTGAATTCTTCATCTTCGACGAAGTGAAGTTCAAGTCCGACATCTCCGGCTCCATGTTCAAGATCTACTCCGAACAAGGTTCGTGGATGTCCGACCAGGACGTGGAAGGCGGCAACCGTGGCCACCGTCCAGGCGTCAAAGGCGGCTACTTCCCTGTTCCGCCGTTCGACCACGACCACGAAATCCGTACCTCCATGTGCAACGCCATGGAAGAAATGGGCCTGGTCATCGAAGTTCACCACCACGAAGTGGCGACTGCCGGCCAGAACGAAATCGGTGTGAAGTTCAACACCCTGGTGGCCAAGGCTGACGAAGTTCAGACCCTGAAGTACTGCGTACACAACGTTGCTGATGCATACGGCCGCACCGCGACCTTCATGCCTAAGCCGCTGTACGGCGATAACGGTTCGGGTATGCACGTTCACCTGTCCATCGCCAAAGATGGCAAGAACACCTTCGCTGGCGAAGGCTATGCCGGCCTGTCCGACACCGCCCTGTTCTTCATCGGCGGCATCATCAAGCACGGTAAGGCCCTGAACGGCTTCACCAACCCGTCGACCAACTCCTACAAGCGTCTGGTCCCAGGTTTCGAAGCACCGGTAATGCTGGCCTATTCGGCGCGTAACCGTTCCGCCTCGATCCGTATTCCTTACGTGTCCAGCCCTCGCGCTCGCCGTATCGAAGCCCGCTTCCCGGATCCGGCAGCCAACCCGTACCTGGGCTTCGCTGCACTGTTGATGGCTGGCCTGGACGGCATCCAGAACAAGATCCACCCTGGCGACGCAGCTGACAAAAACCTGTACGACCTGCCGCCTGAAGAGGCGAAAGAGATCCCACAAGTTTGCGGCAGCCTGAAAGAAGCCCTGGAAGAGCTGGACAAAGGTCGCGCGTTCCTGACCAAAGGCGGCGTTTTCAGCGACGACTTCATCGACGCTTACATCGCTCTGAAAAGCGAAGAAGAAATCAAGGTTCGTACCTTCGTACACCCACTGGAATACGAGCTGTACTACAGCTGCTGATCCGGTAGCGCCTGCGCAAGCGGCGTGACAAAAGAGAGGCCTCCTTCGGGAGGCCTTTTTTGTGGGCGCGATTCAGCGGTAACGCCGTATCCCTGTGGGAGCGAGCCTGCTCGCGAAGAGGCCGGCACATCCAACTCCGATGTCGACGGTCAGATCGCCTTCGCGANCAGGCTCGCTCCCACAGGGGATCAGTGGTGTCTGGGGGATCTCGGAAATCATTCCCAAATGTTAACAATTTGGGTCAACCACCACCCCTGACCTATGCTGCAACCCAACGCTTTCGTTTCTGGTCGATTTTATGGGTCGTGGTTTTCCAATCATCCTGCTGCTGATCGCCCTGCCTGCCGCAGCGCAGATCTATAAGTACACTGACGCCAACGGCAACACCGCCTACAGCAATCAACCGCCCGACGGCGTAAAGGCGCAGCCGGTCGAGCTGCCGCCGCTCAACAGTGTCGAGCCCCTGACGCCGATCGCACCCGCGCCACCCGTCGACGCCACCGATCGCGAGCAACCCCGCAGCGCCTATGAGGTACTGGAGCTGACCGGCCTGCCCACCACCGAAGCCCTGCGCGCCAACAATGGCACCTTTACCGTCAACGTATTGATCAAGCCACGCCTGCAAGGTCCGCATCTGTTCAGGCTGCTGCTGGACGACCAACCCTACGGCCAACCCAGCAACGTGCCGATCCTGCAACTGGTGAACATTGATCGCGGCTTGCACAGCCTCGCAGTGCAGGTCATCGCCGGGGAAAACATCGTCCAGCAGAGTCCGAGCGTGACCTTCACCGTACAACGGGTGCATACCCCGTGAGGTATTGGCTGTTGATCGCATGCTTGATCGCCCTGCCCGTAGCGGCCGAAGTGTTTACCTACGTCGACGCCCAGGGCAATCGGGTCTTCACCGACCAACCAGGCTCCGGCAACGCCAAGCGAGTGCCGATGAAACCCAGCAATCGCATGTCAGCCAACCCGACCGCTGCAGCACCAGTCGTTGTCGGCAAAAAGACCGAAACCAAAGCGCCTTTCCATTACGACATGCTGCGAGTGCTGGTGCCGGAGCCCGATGCCACTGTCCGCAGCAGCGCTGGAGAAATGATTGTCAGCGTCACCAGCGAACCCGGCCTGCAACGCGGTCACCGCTACCGCCTGTTGCTCGACGGCCAGCCCACCGCCGAACCCGGCCCCAGCCCGGTTTTCCCGTTAAGTAACGTCGACCGCGGCAGTCATAACCTGTCCGTGGAAATCCTCGACGAACAGGGCCGCACCGTCGAACGCACGGCCAATCAACCGTTCCACATGTTGCGCATATCCCTCGCGCAGAAGCGCCAGGCCAAACCCTGCACGCTGGATGACTACGGCCACCGGCCGGAATGCCCGCTCAAAGACAAGCCTGAAGAAGAGAGAAATTCCTTCCTGCCTTTCTTCTAACCCTGCTCAGCTTTGCGCACTATATTGGTGCAACAGGCTGCACCGTACTCACTTCCCAACCCATTTTGGTTCGAAAGTACCCGCGAAAGCTGGCAGTACGCCACGCAAACGAGCGTCAAACGCCCGTTTCAGGCCTTAAACGCTTCTTTTCGGAGCCTTGGTTTGGTTTTTGCATTTTCCCCGCATCAACGCTTGTTTCTTGCGCACGCTCCGCTCCAAAAGAGGTCCTGATGACCATAAGCGACGCACTACATCGATTGCTACTCGACAACCTGACCACCGCTACCATTTTGCTCGACGCCGAACTGCGCCTCGAGTACATGAACCCGGCGGCGGAAATGCTCCTGGCCATCAGCGGCCAGCGCAGCCATGGGCAGTTCATCAGCGAGTTGTTCACCGAATCCCCCGAAGCGCTGAATTCCCTGCGCCAGGCGGTCGAGCAGGCGCACCCGTTCACCAAGCGCGAAGCGATGCTCACCGCCCTCACCGGCCAGACGCTGACCGTCGACTACGCGGTAACACCGATCCTGGCGAGCGGCGCCACCATGCTGCTGCTGGAAGTCCACCCCCGCGACCGCTTGTTGCGGATCACCAAGGAAGAAGCGCAGTTGTCGAAGCAGGAAACCAGCAAAATGCTGGTGCGCGGCCTTGCTCACGAAATCAAGAATCCGCTGGGTGGGATTCGTGGCGCGGCACAATTGCTGGCCCGCGAGCTGCCGGAGGAAAGCCTGCGCGATTACACCAACGTCATTATTGAAGAAGCCGACCGGCTGCGTAATCTGGTCGATCGCATGCTCGGTTCCAACAAGCTGCCGTCCCTGGCCATGTGCAATATTCATGAAGTGCTCGAGCGCGTCGGCCAACTGGTCGAGGCTGAAAGTCAGGGCTGCATCACTTTGGTGCGCGACTACGATCCGAGCATTCCCGACGTGTTGATCGACCGCGAACAAATGATCCAGGCCGTGCTGAACATTGTGCGCAACGCCATGCAGGCCATCAGCAGCCAGAACGAGCTGCGCCTGGGACGCATCAGCCTGCGCACCCGCGCCATGCGCCAGTTCACCATTGGCCACGTCCGTCATCGCCTGGTGACCAAGATCGAAATCATCGACAACGGTCCCGGCATTCCTGCAGAGCTTCAGGAAACCATCTTCTTTCCGATGGTCAGCGGCCGTCCGGATGGTACCGGGCTGGGCCTGGCCATTACTCAGAACATCATCAGCCAGCACCAGGGCTTGATCGAATGTGACAGCCATCCAGGCCACACCACCTTCTCGATCTTTCTGCCACTGGAACAAGGAGCCACATCGACATGAGCCGTAGTGAAACCGTGTGGATCGTCGATGACGACCGTTCTATCCGTTGGGTTCTGGAAAAAGCCTTGCAGCAAGAAGGCATGACCACGCAAAGCTTCGACAGCGCCGATGGCGTGATGAGCCGCCTGGCGCGCCAGCAGCCGGACGTGATCATCTCCGACATCCGCATGCCGGGTGCCAGCGGCCTGGACCTTCTGGCGCGGATTCGCGAACAACACCCACGGCTGCCGGTCATCATCATGACCGCTCACTCCGACCTGGACAGCGCTGTCGCGTCCTATCAGGGCGGTGCGTTCGAATACCTGCCCAAGCCGTTCGATGTCGACGAAGCGGTGTCGCTGGTCAAGCGCGCCAACCAGCACGCCCAGGAACAGCAAGGCCTGGAAGTCCCCGTCGCCCTGACCCGCACCCCGGAAATCATTGGTGAAGCACCGGCGATGCAGGAAGTGTTTCGCGCCATCGGGCGCTTGAGCCACTCCAACATCACTGTGCTGATCAACGGCGAGTCCGGTACCGGTAAAGAACTGGTGGCCCATGCCTTGCACCGTCACAGCCCACGGGCGTCTTCGCCGTTCATCGCGCTGAACATGGCGGCGATCCCGAAAGACCTGATGGAATCCGAGCTGTTCGGCCATGA
>DQGF01000587.1:0-1853 GCA_003525045.1 Pseudomonas sp.
AAGCCTCGCTCCTACAGGGATTGCCGCAAAATTTGGGATGCGCAATTACCTGTAGGAGCGAGGCTTGCCCGCGAAGAGGCCCTCGAAGTCACTAAATACGGAAACTACCTACCAACTGCTTAAGCCGCGCCGCCTGCTGCTCAAGATCAACACAAGCGCGCAACGTCGACTGCAGATTCTCCACCCCCTCCTGATTCAACGTATTGATCTCGGTTATGTCCATATTGATCGACTCCACCACCGCCGTCTGTTCTTCAGTCGCCGTCGCCACCGACTGATTCATCCCGTCGATTTCACCAATGCGCAACGTCACACTGTTCAGACGCTCACCCGCCAGGTTGGCGATGACCACACTGTCCTGGCTGTGACGCTGGCTGTCGCTCATGGTGCTGACGGACTCCCGGGCGCCGACTTGCAGTTCCTCGATCATGGTCTGCACCTGCTGCGCCGATTCCTGCGTACGGTGCGCCAGGTTGCGCACTTCATCGGCCACCACGGCAAAACCACGTCCGGCTTCACCGGCACGCGCCGCTTCGATGGCGGCGTTGAGCGCCAGCAGATTGGTTTGCTGGGAAATGCTGGTGATCACTTCCAGAATCTGCCCGATGTTCACGGTTTTACTGTTCAGCGATTCGATGTTGCTACTCGAGGCGCTGAGCATGCTCGACAGCTGATTCATCGCGGCAATACTGCGCTCCACCACTTGCTGGCCATCTTCAGCCAGGTTGCGGGCATCGCTGGCCTGACTCGACGCTTGCGCGGCGTTGCGGGCGATTTCCTGGGCGGCAGCGCCGAGCTGGTTGATGGCCGCGGCGACGCTGCTGGTGCGCGAGGCTTGCTGATCGGAGTTGTACATCGAGGAGTTCGAGGCGGCCACCACGCGCAGGGCCACTTCATTGACTTGCCCGGTGGCGGAGGAGACTTCGCGGATCGAGCCGTGAATACGCTCGACGAAACGGTTGAACGCCGTGCCGAGGACGCCAAATTCATCGTTGTTCTGGATGATTAAGCGTTTGGTCAAGTCACCTTCACCGTCGGCGATGTCTGCCATGGCGCGGGTCATGACATGCAACGGCTGGATCAGCATACGAATCAACATGCCCAGCAGGGCGATGATGATGGCCACGGCAATGAGGGTCGCGACGACCGCCGAGGCACGGAACTTGGTCAGCATCGAGAAGGCTTTGTCCTTGTCCACCGACAGACCGATGTACCAGTTGACCGAGGGCAGGCCCTTGATCGGCGTGAACGTGACGATGCGGGTCTTGCCGTCGACCTCCACTTCACTGAAGTCGCGGCTGATACGCGGGGTATTGTTCGGATACGCCTCGCTCAGGGTCTTCATCACCAGGGCTTTGTCCGGGTGAACCAGGATCTTGCCGTCGGAACTGACCAGGAAGGCGTAACCCATGCCGTCGAAGTCGCGCGCGCTGAGGGTGTCGATCAGGGTTTGCAGGCTCAGGTCGCCGCCCACCACACCCACGCTTTGCCCGGTCTTTTTCGAGGCGCTGGCGATGGAGATGATGGTCTGGCCAGTGGCCGCATCGATATAGGGTTCGGTCAGGGTCGCTGTGCTGCTGCTTTCGGCGCCTTTGTACCAAGGGCGCACCCGTGGGTCGAAACCGGCGGGCATTTTGGCGTCAGGGCGAATAGTGAAGCTGCCGGTGGCATCGCCCAGGTAGGACGCCATGAAGGTCGACGTCAGGGCTTTCTGCTCAAGCAGGCTGTTTACGGTGGACGGTTCAGGATTGATCGCGATGTGCTGGGCGAGGTTGTCGATCAACAGAATACGACCGGCCAGCCAGGTCTGGATATTGTTGGCGGTGACGTCTCCCATCTCGTTGAGGTAGTTG
>DQGF01000587.1:2135-3977 GCA_003525045.1 Pseudomonas sp.
TGACGTCTCCCATCTCATTGAGGTAGTTGTCCAGGTCTTCGCGGATGGCGTTGCGCTGTAAATAGTCGTTGTACAGCGTGAACGAGGCGAAGGCGGCCATGACAATGAGGGCAGCGGCAAGCAGGATTTTATGGCTGAAACGCAGATTTTTGTTCATGGCTCGTGGTTCCGCTAAGGTCTTGGTGCCAAAGGCGTGCTTTTATAAAGGAACGCACAATGGGCGGCAGTGAAAACAAGCTGATATTTGCGTACTCCCTTAGGGAGTTACCGACGCTATTCGATATCGGCCGTGAAGGATCAAAGCTTAACCATGGGGTGACAAAATGCCTGATTCACTGCAACTCGTTATCGGTGCCGACCTCAGCGGGCAACCGATTGCCCAGGCCATGCGCCTGGCAAACCGTCATGGTCTGGTCGCGGGCGCCACCGGAACCGGCAAGACCGTTACCTTGCAACGCCTGGCCGAAGCCTTCAGTGACGCCGGCGTGGCGGTGTTTGCGGCAGATATCAAGGGCGACCTGTGCGGCCTGGGCGCTGCCGGTGCTCCGCAAGGCAAGGTCGCCGAGCGGATCGCCGGGATGCCTTGGCTGAATTACAAACCCCAGGCGTATCCGGTGACCCTGTGGGATATTCACGGTCAGACCGGTCATCCCCTGCGCACGACCTTGAGTGAAATGGGGCCGTTGTTGCTGGGCAGCCTGCTGGAATTGACCGACAGCCAGCAGTCGGCGCTGTATGCCGCCTTCAAGGTCGCGGACCGCGAAGGGCTGTTGCTGCTGGACCTGAAGGATTTGAAGGCGTTGCTCAATCACCTGCGTGATCAACCTGAATTGCTGGGCGACGACGCCGCGCTGATGACCACCGGTTCCAGCCAGGCACTGTTGCGACGTCTGGCGACCCTGGAACAGCAGGGTGCAGAAGCGCTGTTTGGCGAGCCGGGGCTGCAACTCGAAGACATTCTGCAGCCGGGCGCCGATGGCCGCGGGCGCATTCACTTGCTCGATGCCAGTCGTCTGGTCCACGAAGCGCCGAAGGTTTATGCAACCTTCCTGTTGTGGCTGCTGGCCGAATTGTTCGAGCAGCTGCCTGAGCGCGGCGATTCCGACAAGCCGCTGTTGGCGCTGTTTTTCGATGAGGCCCATCTGTTGTTCGCCGGTACGCCCAAGGCTTTGCAGGATCGTCTGGAGCAGGTGGTGCGGCTGATTCGCTCGAAAGGCGTGGGCGTGTATTTCGTCACCCAATCACCAGGCGACTTGCCGGATGACGTACTGGCTCAGTTGGGGCTGCGCATCCAGCATGGATTGCGCGCGTTCACCGCCAAGGAGCAGAAGTCCCTGCGCGCAGTGGCGGAGGGTTTTCGGCCGAACCCGGCGTTCGATGCCTTGTCGGTGCTGACCGAACTCGGGATCGGAGAGGCCTTGGTGGGCACTTTGCAGGATAAAGGCACGCCCGAGATGGTTCAACGCGTGCTGGTGGCTCCGCCGCAGTCGCGGATCGGGCCATTGACCGAGACCGAACGCACGGTGCTGATCGGCGGTTCACCCTTCAAGGGGCGCTACGACAAACCGATCGATCGCGAATCGGCGTATGAAGTGCTGATGGGGCGCAAAGGATTGGCGCCGGATTCTCAAGCTGCGCCCGGCAAACCTGCGCCAGAGGAGCCGAGCTTCACCGACAAGGCCGGGGAATTCCTCGGCACGGCGGCAGGACAGGCGTTGAAATCAGCGATGCGACAGGCGGCCAATCAGTTGGGCCGACAATTGGTACGTGGTTTGATGGGTTCATTGCTCGGTGGCAGCAAACGCCGCTAAATCATTGGAGCTGCACATCCCCCGCCCCTGT
>DQGF01000418.1 GCA_003525045.1 Pseudomonas sp.
ACTTCCAGTCTGAACGCCATTCAGTGTCGACGTGCACGCCAAACAGGTCGAACGGCCCTTTGCGCCACGGCGATAGGCCCATCAGCGCGGTGCGCATCTGAGCGCGGGTTTCGGCGTCGCAATCGGTGTCCAGCGTCAGTCCATTGAGCAAATCGACTTCGGTCGGCTGAATCTTTGGCAAAGCGTCCAGCGCGCTTTGCCAGCGTTCCAGGTCGCCATGACCCTTTTCCATTTTCTTGTCGAGCTGACGCTGCAGGGTGTTGGCCCAATCGGCCAGCGGCGTACCGGCCAGACGGCGGGCGAGGGGGGACAGATCAATCATGGCAAGGCAATCAACGAGGCAAAATTAAGACACTGGAACCACGGCACGACTTTCGAGAACCCGGCGGCCAGCAGGCGCTCGCGGTGTTCTTCGAGGCTGTCGGGCTTCATGACGTTTTCGATGGCACTGCGTTTCTGGGCGATTTCCAGCTCGCTGTAGCCGTTGGCGCGTTTGAAGGCGACATGCAGGTCGGTGAGCAACGCGTGCTCTTCGGGATCGTCGAAGCGCAGCTTTTCCGAAAGGATCAGCGCGCCGCCGGGCAGCAACGACTGGCGGATGCGCGACAGCAACGCGGTGCGCTGGTCCGGGGCGATGAATTGCAGGGTGAAATTCAGCGCCACCACCGAGGCCGGCTGGAATTGCAGGGCGAGGATGTCGCCCTCGATCACTTCAACCGGCAGCAGCTCCTGGAACATCGAGTCCTGACCGTTGAGATACTCGCGGCAGCGTTCGACCATGGCCGCGGAGTTATCCACAGCGATCACCCGGCAACCGTCGGTGCGCACATGGCGGCGCAGGGCCTGGGTCACGGCACCGAGTGACGAGCCCAGGTCGTAGAGCACGCTGTTGGGCTGTGCGAACTGCGCAGCGAGCACGCCGAGGTTCTCGACAATGGTCGGATAACCCGGCACCGAGCGCTTGATCATGTCCGGGAACACCCGCACCACGTCCTCGTTAAAGGCGAAGTCAGGTACCTGGGCCAAAGGCTGGGCGAAAAGGCGATCGGGTTCTTTGCTCACGGCGGTTCCAGCGGCGTTAGGTGGAAAAGGCCGGCATTTTAGCCAACTTGGCGCAGGGATGCGCGGGTTGTCTGATAAACCGACGGGGTAGGCTCTGAGGTCTGCGTGTTCAGTGATACCGCTTTCGCGAGCAAGCCCGCTCCCACAGGGGGGCTGAGGCGGGCACAAGAAGTGTGTGCAGCCCTGATCAAATGTAGGAGCGAGCCTGCTCGCGAAGAATTAAGCGCGGTTTCTGGTTGAACGCCGACGCCGCAATTCCCCATTGCCCCAGCCAGTAGCTGAGGATGATCACGTAAGGCGCCGCGTCGAACGGTATGACGAAGCGACTGATCCCGATCACGCTGTCGGAAAACACAAACGCCACCGCGCCGGCTGCCGCCAACATCGCCGACCGCTTGGGCACGTCGCTGCCAAGGCGGGCCAAGGCGCGCCAGAGCATCGCGCTGATGACCAGGCCATAGACGATCACCGGAACCAGCAGTGGTCCCAATCCGTGGGAAATCAGAATCCCCAGCAGCACGGCGCCGACGCCGAGGGCCAGAATTAACGGCAGCACTGCCAGTCGCCGGCAATCATTCAAATAGGCTTTCAGATACGCCAAATGCGCGACCAAAAACGCCCCGAGGCCGAACACAAACAAATCCCCCGGCCACGCCAGCAACACATCGCCAAGCAGCGAGAAAATCAATCCCAGGCTGATCCAGCGTCGGTATTCGCTGGGCGGTGCGTCATGCAACCAGCCGAGCAGGGCCAGCACAGGCAGCGGCTTGACCAGCAAGCAGAGCAGCGCTGCGTGTACGGTCAGGCCATAAACAAAGGTCACCGCGCCCATCAGTGCCAGAATCAGCCAGCCCACGATCAGTTAACCGAGATCGCACAATCAAAGGTTTCCACCGGCAGTACTTCCGGTGCCCAAGGTTGCTGGGACGTCAGGCGCAAGCGCCCGGTACCGTTGGCGAAGGCCAGGAACCGCCAGGTCGAAATCCCGGCAGCGCCGACGACACCAGCGTCTTGCGGGTTGCTGTAGACCTCGGGGCTGAGCGCGCGCAACACACCTCCTGCCGAGTCCTGGATCGCCCAGCGGTAACCCGTGGTCGGGTTGCTGGGCAAGCTTAGAATCAGGGTCTGCCCATTGTGCAGTTTCGCCGGGCATGCGCTTTGTTTTTCCACGGTCACGTTTTTTGCAGGTTGCGTGGTACAAGCGGCCAGCAAGGCGAGGGCTAGGGGGAACAACAAGCGGGTGGGGGACATAAGTGAGCAGCTCCGGCATTCACGACGAACGGCGAGCATAGCTGAAGATGAGACAAGTTGTGACAGCGCTGGGGTTGGCGTAGTCAGTGCTGGCGCCTTCGCGGGCAAGCCTCGCTCCTACAGGGGTTGGGTGTTTTTCACAAAAAAGTGAACGACACACAACCCCTGTAGGAGCGAGGCTTGCCCGCGAAAGCGATCACACAGGCGCTACAGGAATATCAAAACAATATCTTCGCCACATCCGCAAAGCGCTTGGCAAAGTGCACGGTAATCCCTTCTTTCAGATAATCCGGCAACTCCTCGAAACTCCCGCGATTGGGCTCCGGCAGGATCAGTTCAAAGATCTTCTGCCGCCGCGCTGCAATCACTTTCTCGCGTACCCCGCCAATCGGCAGGACATGCCCGGTCAGCGTCAGTTCGCCGGTCATGCCCACGCCTTTTTTCGGTGGCTGATTGCGAGCGAGCGAGAGCAGGGCGCTGGCCATGGTCACGCCGGCGCTCGGGCCGTCTTTCGGCGTGGCGCCTTCCGGTACGTGCAGGTGGACGAAGGCCTCGTCGAAGAACTTCGGATCGCCGCCAAACGATTTCAGGTTGGAGCTGACGTAGCTGTAGGCGATTTCCGCCGACTCTTTCATCACGTCACCCAATTGCCCGGTGAGTTTGAAGCCACGGTTCAACGTGTGAATCCGCGTCGCTTCGATCGGCAGGGTCGCGCCGCCCATGCTGGTCCAGGCCAGGCCAGTGATGACGCCGGTGCCCGACAGCACCTGCTCGTTGCGGAACACCGGATGACCAAGGGACGCCTCCAGGTCTTTCGGACCCAGCTTGATCACCGCTTTCGGCTCGTCGATCAGCTTCACCACGGCTTTGCGCACCAGTTTGCCCAGTTGTTTTTCCAACTGCCGCACACCGGCTTCACGGGCATAGCCGTCGATCAAGGCTTTTAGTGCGCTGTCACTGATGGCCAGGCTGCCTTTGGACACGCCGGCTTTCTCAAGCTGCTTGGGCCACAGGTGACGCTTGGCGATGGCGATTTTTTCTTCGGTGATGTAGCCCGACAGGCGGATCACTTCCATCCGGTCGAGCAAGGGGCCGGGGATCGAGTCCAGGGTGTTGGCGGTGCAGATGAACAGCACTTTCGACAGGTCCAGGCGCAAATCCAGGTAATGGTCGAGGAATTCGACGTTCTGTTCCGGGTCGAGGGTTTCCAGGAGTGCCGAGGCCGGGTCGCCCTGGTAGCTCTGGCCCATTTTGTCGATCTCGTCGAGCATGATCACCGGGTTCATCACTTCGACGTCTTTCAACGCCTGCACGAGTTTGCCCGGCTGCGCGCCGATGTAGGTGCGGCGGTGGCCCTTGATCTCGGCTTCGTCGCGCATGCCGCCGAGGCTGAAGCGATAGAACGGCCGGCCCAGGGATTCGGCGATGGATTTGCCGACGCTGGTCTTGCCCACGCCCGGCGGGCCGACGAAGCACAG
>DQGF01000450.1 GCA_003525045.1 Pseudomonas sp.
CAAGACAGTTGCTCCCACATTGGATTTAGGTCGTACACAAATACTGTGCTCGCTGAAGATCTAATGTGGGAGCGGGCTTGCTCGCGAAGGCGGACTCACTGACGACGCAACTTCAGGGTCTTACTTCCAAGGCTCGGGCTCCCCAAACAACCGCCCCTGAACCCCATACACCCCCAACTCGCGAATCACCAGCATCTCCCCTTCAGTCTCGACCCGCTCGGCAATCAATGGCAGATCAATACTGTGGGCAGCCCGCTGAATCGCCTCGATGAACACCCGCTTGTCACCCTCCTGATCAATCGCCCGGATGTAGCTGCCGTCGATCTTCAGATAGGCCAACCCAAGCCGCGCCAGGTTGCCGATCATGCTGAAGCGCCCGCCAAAGTGTTGCAGGCTCAATGAGAACCCGAGCTCGCGCAGACGCCGCGTCAGCTCTTCGAGTATCGCCTGCTCCGGCAGTCGCTCCTCACCGATTTCCAGGGTCAGCCGCGATCCCAGATTGGAATGCGAACGCAACAGCTCGAAGACTTTATTCAGCGCCTGCGGATTGACCAATGTCGCGCAGGAGAGGTTCAGCGCCAGCGAGTCTTCGTGATCGGCCATCTGATCAAGCACCCCTTGCACCATCAGAAGGTCCAGACGCGCGGTCCAGCCAAAGCGCTCGAGCCATGGCAGGAAGCGCCCGGCGGGGATGCTCTGGCCCTGGTCGTCGATCAAACGCGAAAGCACTTTGTAGTGCAGCACCAATTGCGTGTCCTGGCTGGCCACCACCGGTTGGAAATACAGCTTGAAACGCTGCTGATCCAGCGCCCGATCAAGCAAGGTATGCCAGGTGTGGTGGTCATCACCAGCATCAGCCGCTGCACTGTGATCCAGGCAAACCCAGTTCTCGCCCTGGCCTTCGGCTTGCGCCAAAGCCTGGTCTGCCAGTCCCAGGACCGCTTGGGGCGAGTCGCCGTGAACAAACGGCGCCAGCCCGATCGAGGCCACCAAAGCCACATCGGTGGCGCCGGTCGCGTGCAGGCTGCCCAACGCAGTGTCGAGATTCTGCGCCAGTTGCAGCGCTTCTTCGCGCACCAGCCCCGGCGCCAAGACGGCGAATTCGCCGCCACGAATGCGCGTGATGAGGTTCAACGTTTGCGGGTACCTGGCGCACTCACGGGACAGTTGTTCGCCGACCGCTATCAGCAGCTCATCGGTGTGTTGACCGCCCAGGCGCTGGTTCAAACTGGCCAGATCCTTCACGCGCAACAGCAGCAGATATCCTGAGCTGGCCTGCTCCGGGTTAGTCACCCGCGCATTCAATTGCATCTCGAAATAGCGCCGGTTGGCCAACCCGGTCAAGGCGTCCTGGTAAGACTCGGCGCGCAGTTTTTCACTGCGCTCGGCCTGCTCCTGGAACAACGCCTTGAGCTTTTCGACCATCTGGTTCATGGCCTGCACCACGCGGCGCAATTCGGGGGTGCGCGGCAGGTCTGGCAGGCTGAGGAATTCCCGACGGGCGATGGCGTGGGACTGCTCGACCATGTAGTCGAGCGGCTTCAATTGTCGGCGCAACAACAACGCACCCAGCACCGCACTGACCGCGCCGCAGAACAGTAGCCAGCCCAGACTGCCCAATGCGCCCTGCCAGAGCTTGGCCAGCGCGAACATCGGATGACTCACCACTTCGACCCTGGCGGCCTGCTCCCAGCCACGACTGACGATGGCATCGGCGCCAGCCGGTTCCAGACCGATCAGTTTGACGAACCAGTCCGGCACATTACCCGCCGTCGCAATACCGCTACGCTCGACCAGAGTCTTGTCGTTCGACAGATCGATCACCCGAATGCTCGCATAATACCCACTGTCGAAGATCGAGCTGACCAGCAACTCGACCATCGCCGGATCGTCAATGTTCGGTGTCAGGGACAGCGCCAGCGCGGTCGCGGCGTCCTGGGCGTGGGAGCGCAATTGGTTGACGTATTGGGCACGCGAGCTTTCCAGGCTGACTATAAAGTTGCCGGTGAAGGCTACTACCAGGAACAGACAGATGGCGATCAACAGCTGTTTGAACAAAGACATCTGAGCGCGTGCTCCTAGTGAGTCGTCTCGACCAGAAAACCTTCTGCCTGCATTTTCTTCAGCACATCCTGCCAACGGGACAGGCGCTTGGTGTCACCCACCTGTTTGTTGCCCTTGGCACCCGGCAACCACACGCCTTCGGCATTGAAAGCGTAGACCGGCAGCAGGTCGGTTCGTTGGCTGGCAGGTTTGATCGCTTCAATCAGGCTGTCGAGCACCAGCGGCACGGCCTCCGGGCTTGAGTAATAGGTCAACACCATATGGGCGCGGTTCAGGCTCACCGACTTGACGTAGGTGATGCGCAGCTTGTCACTGGAAACACCGAGATGGCGCAGGCTGAAATATTTGGCGATAGCGAAGTCTTCGCAGTCGCCGGCGCCTTTCCACAAGGCTTCGATCGGGGTTTCCCAATAATCGACCTGATGCCACAGGTCGATGTCCTCCTGGTATCGCAGCTGCTTGTTGAAGAACTGGTTGACCACATTGAGCTGTTCCGGCTCGTTGATCTGCTTCTGCGTGGCCAGCAACTGTTGCCAGGCATCGATGCGTTGCCGCCCTTCGCCCAACGGTCCGTATAATGCCTGCACCCGACGGCTGATCAGGGAAAAGTCCCCGTCAGCTTGCAGACCACCCAGCATGACGCCAGCCAGCAGCAACGCGCCGCACAGCCAGCGCAACGTCCGAGGAATCGCGAAACATGCCGCCAAGGCGAGGCTTCCTGGATGGGCAGATGGAGTCGTTTGATGGTGAAGCCTAGTCCGGTAAAAGACAATGGCACGGTGAGATCACTGGACGCGCTAAACTCTTGATACAGTCTTCTACACGATTTGACATCTTGTACAACCATACTAGTGTAAATTGGATCCAATATTTATCTCAGTCAATCAGGGTGCGTTGTAGTGACACAGAAGCCCAACCCTCTCAGCAGTATCAAGGTCAACGGGCCGATTCCTGCTCATCTGGCACGCTCGGTGATCGTAGAGACCCTGCGTGCTGCCATACTCGACGGTCGCATCCCTTGCGGCACCGCCCTTCGGCAGCAGGATCTGGCCGACCTGTTCGGCGTCAGCCGCATGCCGGTTCGCGAAGCCTTGCGTCAACTCGAAGCCCAATCGCTGCTCAACGTGGTGGCTCATAAAGGCGCAGTGGTCGCACCGCTGGTTCAGGGTGATGCCGTCGAAACCTACGCGTTGCGGATCCTCTTGGAATCCGAAGCCCTGCGCTTGTCGATCCCTTTGCTCACCAACGAAGATTTCGAACAGGCCGCCCGCTACATCGATGAATTGGAAACGCAGCACGACTACACCGAAATCGGCCGGCTCAACCGTCTGTTCCACATGTCGCTGTACAGTAGGGCGCCGAACCGGCGTCTGTTGAAGCTGGTGGAAGACGGCTTGAACGAGGAAGAACGCTTCCTGCGCTTCAACCTGGAAGCCATGGGCCTGGGCAAGCTGTCCCAGGAAGATCACCGGGCGATGTTACGGGCCGTGGAAGACCGCGACATTGAACGCTCGGTGAAGATGCTCGAACATCACCTCAATCGCGGGGTTGAGGTCATCACGCGCTACCTCGATAGCCCTGAAGCGAAGAACAGGAAAACCCCGAAGTAACCTCCAGCGGCAGGCCTGAGCGAACAAATCGGATTGCTCGTCTTCGCTTGCCGCGATTATCCCCCCCTTGCAAAGTCCCGCCTGTAACCCGCCCCCCTCAAGCCCGATAATTGCACCGACAGGATTCACGCGTCGGTGATGGCGGCCGCCTTGAATTACGCTCACTCTTGGTCTGGCAACGAATAATGAACGGGTGACACAACGCACGAGCGAGCAGTCCTCGCATCAAAAACCAACGGAAGGAGTCTTGCCACGGGAAAGGAAGAATCGGCGTCGTTCCCAGCCCACTTCTACCCCGCAGATCACCTTAATTCGCTTAATTAGAAAGTTGCTTCGAGTGAGGCATTCACTCTCTGTTTTGATTCTGACTTATATAAGCCGGAAGGAGTAATCACATCCAAATAAAACTTTATTCAAAAGTCTTATTGGAACTTGTCGCGCCCAATAAATCCAAACTTTAAAATAGTATAGAAATATCTTGCCGAGAACTTTATTTGTGTATTAGTTTTTCTCTGCCGCCATTGAACGTTGGCTGACAGGCCGTAACCAGACGACTTATACGCACCCATCTGGGTCAATTAGTTTGAGGAGCCCGTTCGCCAATAGAAAACTTCAGGCATCCGTTACTTATTGATCAACCCCTATTCCAATCACTTTACAGGCTCGCCCATGACATCGATTAAAGACCGTCTGCATCAGAAGAAAGCAGAACTTAGCGCGCACCCGATCTTCTCTGAAATACATTCGCTCTCGGTACTTCAACGCTTCATGGAATCCCATGTATTCGCTGTGTGGGATTTCATGTCGCTGACCAAGCGCCTGCAACAGGAGTTGACCTGCGTTCAGCTGCCCTGGCTGCCGCCGCGAGATCCGCGGGCGGCGCGCCTGATCAACGAGATAGTGCTGGGTGAAGAGTCCGATGACCGTCCGGCCCAAGGTCATTACAGCCATTTTGAGTTGTACCTGGATGCCATGCGCGAAGTCGGTGCAAGTACGGCCGCCGTGGAACGCTTCGTGGCGCTGCAACAGGAAGGTGTCAGCTATGACGTGGCGTTGCGAAGTGTGGATGTCGATCCGGCGGCCGCGCAGTTCGTGCGCCACACCTTGCACACCGCACTGCACGCGCCAGGGCATAGCGTCGCTGCGGCCTTTCTACACGGTCGCGAAAGCGTCATTCCGCAGATGTTCCAGCGCATTCTCGATGATTGGGGCATTGGCATAGAGCAAGCACCGACTTTTCGTTACTACCTGCAGCGGCACATCGAAGTCGATTCCGAAGACCACGGCCCGGCGGCGGAAAAACTGCTCGCTCGGTTGGTCGATGGCGATCCGCAGCGTGAGGAAGATGTGTATGCCAGCGCCATCGCTGCCGTGGAAAGCCGCATCGCCTTGTGGGATGGCCTGCGCCTGAGCATGAGCGAACCCGTGGCCGAGGTGAACCCATGAACGCCGCCGACTACCAATCCTTCGCCGACGCCTGGGAGAGTCGCGCGACCATCCGCACTCGCCCACGCCGGGTGCTTGAGAACGACGACAAGCTGATTTATCCCTTGAGCCGTCAGCCGTTGGTGCTGAGCGAAACCTTCCTGCGTGAATGCCCCGAGCAGCGCGATTTCGCCCTGGTGCAGACGCTCTACAAGTTCATCAACGACGTGGTGATCTTCGAAACCGAGATCGTCGACAAGACCGCCCGCAGCATCGCGAAAAACCGTTTCCCATTGGCCTTCCCGTTCGCCTGTCGTTACGACGCCATGACGGTGGTGGTGGACGAGGACTACCACGCGCTGGTGGCCATGGATTTCATGCAGCAGACCATCGCCATGACCGGCATCACGCCGATCGGGCTGCCGGATAAAATCGAATTGAGCCGGGCGATACCAGCGGCCGTCGCACTCGCACCGGAATATCTGCGTAGCGCCGTGGAACTGATCTGTGTGGCCATCGCCGAGAACACCGTCACCGGAGATGTCGCGGCGTTCGCCAAGGACGATACGGTCAAGCAGTCGATCAAGGGCTTGATGGCCGACCACTTGCTCGACGAGGGCCGCCACTCCGGCTTCTGGGCGCGTCTGGTACGCATCTACTGGCACACCGCAAGCGAAGTCGACCGTCAATGCATTGCGCACATCCTGCCGGTGTTCATCGGCCATTACCTGACCAACGACATTCAGAAGTCCTTTGACTTGCGGCTGATCGAATCCTTGCCAATCAGCGATGCCGCACGCCGCGCACTCAAAAGCGAAGTCTCGGGGCTGGCCTTCCCGATCAATCGCCATCACCCGCTGGTCGCCAACATCGTGCGGTTTTTCCGCAGCAGTTCGCTGCTTGACTCGCCGTGCGTGCAAGACGCCCTGGGCGACTACCTGGCTTAACGAGGAGCACATCATGAGACGTCTCGACATTCTGCTCATTGGACGCAGCCAGGCCTTGATCGACCTGGCACTGGAACTCGAACAACAGGGTCATTCGCCAAGGCGGCTGACGTCCCTCGACGAGCAGCCGACGGGTTACGTCGATTTACTGATCGACGACGCCAGCCTGACCGTTCCTTCCTTTGGCGACGCACCGCGACTGACGCTGCAATTGGGCGTCGGTGCGCCGGGAGCCTCAGGCCTGCCGCCGCTGGACCTGCTGTGCCGGTATGGCTCGACGCTGCTGACTCGGGTGCCGATCGCCGATGAGCCTTCGGGTAACGGTCAGGCGTTGCGTGTGCGAGCAGTGGCAGAACTGGTGGACCACGTGGCGCTGTTGATCAGCCGCTACTCCCGGGATGCCGAGTATTTTCTGCTCGCCCCGCCTGCAACCAGCGCCCCCTTCGTGCAGGTGGAAAATCTGCTGTTTCTGCAGAGCCTGGCCTTTGTCCATCGGCTCAATACCACTGCAGAACCCTATCTGCTGCACCTGGCGCGAACGCCGATGATCGAGCGCCTTGAGCAGCGCTTCATCCAGTCCGCCGAGCGCCCGGCGCTGAACGTCGCCGGCACCTCGCTGAGTTATCGCGAACTGCATGCCCTGAGTCGTGCCATTGAGCAGCGCTTGCAGGCACTGCTCGATCAGCACCCAGGACCCGTGGTGGTCGGGATCTGCCTGCCGAAATGCAGCGCACTGTTTGCGGGGATTCTGGCGATTCTCGGCAGCGGCGCGGTGTATCTGCCGCTGGAGCCCAGCCATCCGCTGCAACGCCAGCAGTACATCCTGTCGAATGCCGGGGCGGTGTTGCTGCTGCATGACGGGCAACACCCGCTCGCGGCCGAGATCCCCGGCCTGGACATCACCCGGATCGGTGTCGATCAGGTGAACCTCGATCAACCGTTGATGCGCTCGCGTCCCGATCTCGCGGCGCCGTGCATGGCGCTCTACACCTCGGGCACCACCGGCCATCCCAAAGGCGTATTACTCAGCCAGGCCAACCTCGCGCACTTCAGTGCGTGGTACGCCGACTATGTGCAGCTGACCGAACAGAGCCGGGTGTTGCAGTTTTCGTCGTTGAGTTTCGACTCGTCGTTGATCGATATTTTCCCGACTCTGCTGCAGGGCGCCGAGCTGATCGTGCCCGACGACGATCAACGTCGCGACCCGTTGCAGCTGGTGGAACTGATCCGCCACCAACGGGTGAGCCATGCCTTTTTGCCGCCAGCGCTGTTGAGCATCTTGCCGCTGGAGCAATTGCAGTGCCTGGATCACGTGATGACCGGCGGCGATGTCTGCGAGCCCTACGTCATCGAGCAACTGACCCGCCAGGGCAAGCTCTACAACCTCTATGGCCCGACCGAAGCCACGGTGCTGATTACCGCGCGGCAACTGCGCAGCGGCGACAGCAACCGTACCCTCGGCGCGCCGATTGCGAACAGCCAGGTGTTGATTCTCGATGAGGATTTGCAACCGGTGGCTGAACACACCGTGGGCGAGTTGTACATCGTCGGTCCGGGGGTGTGCATGGGCTATTTGAACAACCCGCAGCAGACCGCTGAACGCTATCTGGAGCTGAGCCTGGCCAATGGCGACAGCCTGCGCGCCTACCGCACCGGCGACATGGCCAAGTGGACCAGCGAAGGCATCGAGCTGTGCGGACGCCGGGACAACCAGGTGAAGATCCGGGGTTTTCGGGTCGAGCCGGAAGAGATCGAACGCTGCCTGCGCGACAGTCAGATGTACCGTCAGGTGGCGGTGGTCATCGACAGCCAGCGGCGGATTCTGGCCTTCCTCGCGCAGCCTCAAGAAGACCAACCCGGCGCAGCTCGCGAAGCGCTGAAAGCACACGCCATTCAGTTCCTGCCGGATTACATGCAGCCAACCGCCTGGACCGAACTGGCGAGCATGCCGTTCGCCAGCAACGGTAAGGTTGACCGCAAGGCGCTGCTGGCACTGCCCATCAGCATTACCGAGAACTACCCGCGGCGGTTGCCCGCCAGTGCCGATGAAGCTTTGTTATTGACGATCTGGGCCGAGTTGCTGGAGCTGCCGGCCAGTGATATTTCCACCGATGAAAGCTTCTTCAACCTGGGCGGGCACTCGATCCTGTTGTCGCGCATGCTCCTGCGATTGCGTGAGGAATTCGGTCGCAGTATCTCGATCAACCGCTTCATCGAACTGCCGACCATCAGCAAACTGGCGACGCTGGTTCGTGGCTCCGGCACGGAAGAGGTGTTGAGCGAACAGGCCATGGCCGACGCCTTCCGCGAGCTGGATGTGCAGCCCTTGCCGGTCAGCCGCATGGGCGATGTGCACAAGGTGATCGTCACCGGCGCCAACAGTTTTGTCGGTGTGCACATCGTCGAGGCACTGCTGGCCTGGGGCGCCAGCGAAGTTGCCTGTCTGGTGCGTGAGGGTGGCGGTCAATCGGCGGCCGAACGCTTCGCTCACGCCTTGCGAGAGAACCGTCTGGAGCATCTGGACCTGAGACGGGTGCAGGTTTATGCGGCGGACATTACTCGCCCCGAGCTGGGACTCGCCGCGGACGTCTATGAACGACTGGACCGGGATTTCGGCGCCCTGGTGCATAACGCCGCCAACGTCAATCACGTCCTCGATTACGAGTCGTTGGCCCGGGACAACGTCGAGCCGATTTTCGAGTGCCTGCGATTGTGCGAAGGGCGCAGCAAAAAGATCTTCAACTTCGTTTCGACGCTTTCCGCTTCCAGCACCCTTTCCGCCGATGGCCGGGTGCTCGAGTTGCCTGCCGCACAGACCCCGCCGATCTACATCAAGAACGGCTACAACCTGTCGAAATGGGTCGGTGAACGCATCCTCGAGCGGGCTCGCGAACGTGGGGTTCGGGTCAATCTGTATCGCCCAGGCAATATCAGTTTCAACAGCCTCACGGGCGTCTGCCAGCCGCACAAGAATCGTTTGATGCTGATGCTCAAGGGCTCGATCCAGCTCGGTCAGGTACCGGAATTCGCCCTGAATTTCGACCTGATGCCGGTGGACTTTCTCGCCCGCTTCATCGCCTTTCATGCCAGCCGTTATCAGATCGACAAAGCGGTGTTCAACCTGCACAACCCCGAGCCCTTGAGCTGGGACGCCTACGTCGCGTCATTCCGCGAGGCCGGCCGGGAGTTTTCGATGGTCAGCGTCGCCGACTGGCAGCAGCAACTGGGCCGGGTCGACAGCGACAACGCGCTGTTCGGTGTACTCGGTTTCTACCTCAACGGCTTCGAAGAAGACATCGGCGATATCTCGATGATTGGCCATGACAACGCCCTGGCCGGCGTGCGCCAGATGGGCGCGCACTACCCGGAAAAATCCCCGGCGCTGCTGCGTCGCGGCTGCGACTACCTCAAACAGATCAATTTCATCTGATTCATCCCAACCAAGAACGGAGCAAAACCATGAGCACTCTGCAACCCGATACCCTGATCAAAAACCCTCAAGGCTGCCCTGTCGTGTCTTCGGTGGAAGTACCGGCCGATGCCGCGCAAGTCTGGGCCGTGGTCGGCAACTTTGCCGGCTTCGATCGCTTCATTCCGGCGTTGTCGCACATCGAGATGACCGGCGAAGGTGTGTCGTCCCTGCGCAAGAAATTCTTCAGGGATGGCAATCTGGTGGTCGAACAACTCAATTCCCGGGATGAGCAGGCGCGGAGCATGACCTGGACCACGATCTACAACACTTTGGGCGTGGCTAACTTGTGGGCGGCGATGAGTGTTGAGGCGCTGGGGGCGGACAAGTCCCGGGCGACCTGGACCATCATTGCCGAACCGGCGCAGGGTGGTGCCGAGGCGTTACCGGGGTTCAAGGATTTCGTGCAGGGGTTTGCCGATGATGCGATGAACAATGTGTTGAAGTTGTTTGTGTAGGACTCACGTCCGGTGGTGACTGGTGCTCCGCTTTCGCGAGCACCGGTTCAGGTTGAAGCATTTACCGACCCCGGAAAAGACAAAACCCCTGTCTGCGTTAGCAGACAGGGGTTCTGGAATTCAATCTTGACGATGACCTACTCTC
>DQGF01000406.1:0-146 GCA_003525045.1 Pseudomonas sp.
CAGACCGGTCAGGCCTACTTCATCCAGGCCCGGTTCAATGTCCGCGTGCCGGGCGTGGCACACGACGTCGTGACCGAGTTGGCGCATGCCGCACATGAACTCTGCCCGTACTCGAAGGCAACTCGCGGCAACATCGACGTCGCCCT
>DQGF01000406.1:419-3938 GCA_003525045.1 Pseudomonas sp.
GTCTGCCCGTACTCCAACGCCACGCGCGGCAACATCGACGTCGCCCTGAACGTCATCACCGAGTGAAGCACCGGGCGTTTTGACAGCTTTAATCCATTAAATACATCGCATGCGATATAAGCGTATACGAAAACTGAGAAATTGAGGAACATCGTCATGAGCAAGATCGAAAAAGTCCTGGCCACCGGCAAAACCCACACCACCGTCAGCGACGCTGGCGCTACCTCTCGCGGCCATGACGGCAGCCTCGACATCACGCTGTCGACGCCCGGAAATGCGAAGCCCGCACACCTGTTCGCAGCCACCCAGCCGCACCCGACCGCCGAGCAACTGTTCGCCGGCGCATGGTCGGCCTGCTACACCGCCGCCGTCGGATTGGTGGCCGGTGAGATGAATGTGGTGCTGCCGTCAGATCTGTCCGTCGACATCGAAGTCGATCTGGGTCAGACCGGTCCGGCCTACTTCCTTCAAGCTCGATTGACGCTGCGTGTGCCGGGGCTGGCACACGATGTCGCGACGACGCTGGCGCACACCGCCGACCAGATTTGCCCGTACTCGAAAGCGACACGGGGTAATATTGACGTGGCCCTGAACGTCCTCACGGCTTGACGCACCGCGCGGCGTTGATATCGATCGGCATGTTCGATACGCCATATAGGTCGCATACGCTTTAAGCGCATGCGCACAAGACAACCATCAAAACGATGAGGACTCATCCATGAACAAGATTGAAAAAGTCCTGGCGACAGGCAAAACCCACACGACATTCAGCGACGCGGGTAACTCTTCGCATGGCCTCGACATCCAGCTCTCGTCGCCTGGTAACGCGAAACTGGCACACGAGTTCACTGCCATTGTCCCGCACCCCACCGCGGAGCAGCTGTTCGCCGGCGCATGGTCGGCCTGCTACACCGCCGCCGTCGAGCTTGCGGCGAAAAACATGAAGGTGACGCTCCCGTCCAATCTGGCCGTCATTATCGAGGTCGATCTGGGCCAGACCGGTCCGGCCTACTTCCTCCAGGCGCGTTTGACGCTGCGCGTGCCGGGCCTGGCGCAAGAGGTCGCGACGGAGTTGGCGCACGCCGCCGACCAGATCTGTCCGTACTCGAAGGCGACGCGAGGCAATATCGCTGTGGTCATCAACGCCCTGACGGCGTGATGCATCCTGTGACCGGTTCGACTTCGCCGACGAGCCGGTCGCATCCCCAAGTGGGTGTCGTTCCGATAGAATCGCATACGAGGTATATTTCACATTTTGCGAGCCACCCGTCTTCCGCCACCGAGGATGCACATGAAAACCACCGACAAGCCGGCCGCCGCCGACCAGAAGCTCTCCGACTTTCTGTGTTTTGCGGTCTATTCCACCAACCTGGCGTTCGGCAAGGCCTACAAGCCGATACTCGAGCAGCTTGGGCTGACCTATACGCAATACATCACCATCGTCGCGCTATGGGAGCAAGACGACCAGACCGTGGGCAGCCTCGGCGAAAAGCTGTTTCTCGAATCGAACACCCTCACGCCCATCCTGAAAAAGCTCGAGGCGATGGGCTATGTGCAAAGGCAACGCGATCCCGAGGACGAGCGGCAGGTGCGGATCAGCCTGACGAAGGAAGGTCGACAGCTGCGCGACGGCCGCCCGGAATCGGGCCTCGCCGACGCCACCGGGCTGACGCCGGACGAGTTCATCGACATGCAGAAGGCGATCGTGACGCTGCGCAATAACCTCATCAAATGGACGAAAGCCGGGTAGTGATTCGCCTACCCCACCAGATCGATCAACTGCTCGCGTTGTGCCCCCGTCAACATCGGGCCGAACCCGGCACCGGCGTTTTCCGCCATGTAGCGCGGGTTGCCAGTCCCAGGGATGACGCAGGTCACCGCCGGATGCGCCAGCAGGAACTTGAGCGCCAGTTGCGGCCAGCTGCTGACCTCCACTTGCGCGGCCCATCCCGGTAGCGGCTTGCCTTTCAAGCGTGCGATCAAGCCACCACCGCCGAAGGGTCGATTGCAGATCACTGCCACGCCGCGCTCGCGACACAGCGGCAGCAGGCGTTTCTCCACGCCGCGATCATCCAGGGCATAGTTGATCTGCAAAAAGTCCAGCGGCTCGGCTTTGAGCACCGCTTCGACCTCGTCATACGCCGACGCCGTGTAATGGGTGATGCCGATGTAGCGAATGCGCCCTTCTTCCTTCCATTTGCGCAAAGTCGGCAAGTGGGTTTTCCAGTCCAGCAGGTTGTGGATCTGCATCAGATCGATACGGTCGGTTTGCAACAATTTGAAAGACTGTTCCATCTGCGCGATGCCTTCTTCGCGGCCACGGGTCCAGACCTTGGTGGCCAGGAAGGCGGGCGAGCGCGGCCGGTGGATCGACAGCAATTCACCGGTGGTCTGTTCGGCGCGACCATACATCGGCGAGCTGTCGATCACGGTCCCGCCCTTCTGGAACAAGGCACTGAGCACCGCTGGCAGATTCTTGTAGGCAGGGTCCGATGGCGCGACATCGAAGCCGCGATACGTGCCCAGCCCGACAACGGGCAACGGTTCGGTGCTGGAAGGGATGGCTCGGGTCAGCATGTTCTTGCCTCCTGTTTCCTTCGACGGCGTGGACGCTGCGAAGGCCGGATCGAAGGTGAAAACCAGCGAAGCACCGGCGGCCAGCGTGAGTATTTTTCGACGCGTATATCCATCAGTGTGGCTCATGAAATGGCCCTTCCACCTGTTCGCTGTCAGCCCTTTGCTGTTGCCGCCTGGCCAGCCACAGACATAACCAGCCCCACAGCCCGGCAAACGGCACGATCACCAGCGCCACCAGACCGAAACCCGCGCCCAGCGCCGTCAAACCGGCGGACAGCCAGCCACTGGCGGCATCTCCACCGCGGTACACCAGGGTTTCGATGACATTCTTGGCCTTGTACTTTTCCTCCCTGCTGACCACGGTCCACAGCACTTCGCGCGCCGGTCGTACGATGGCGAACTCGACCGCGCGGCGCAACCCCTGTGCCAGCGCGACGGTGGCCGGCACGGGCGCCAGGGCCATGGCGGTAAACGCCACGATCGTTGCCAACGGCAAGGCTGCCAGCGCCCCGCCGACGCCAATCAGACGGATCAACGGCGCTGTCAGCAGCAGCTGAAAGATCAAGGTCAGTGCCGACACAATCAAATCGACCACGGCGAAAAATTGCGTTCTGCTGGCCACATCAGCATAGCTACCGGCGACGATCCGGCCCTGTTCGAAATACAACAAGGTCGCGGCGCTGGTGTGCAACAGCATGAACAGCACCAGCCCCAGCAGATAGCGCGAGCGCAGGATCAGGGTGATGCCTGCGAGCATGCTGCCACCCATGCGCCGGTCATCCAGTGAGCAGCTGCCGGACTGCGACTGCGTACGGGACAACAAGGCCCGATAACAGTGCACCGCGACTTCCAGCAGCAGCGCCGCCGCGACGGTCAGCGCCACCGGGCCCAGGCTGGTCGCCATGGTCGCGGCCAGCAACGGCCCGATGAAGGTGCCCAGGG
>DQGF01000406.1:4238-5302 GCA_003525045.1 Pseudomonas sp.
CCCGATGAAGGTGCCCAGGGTGCCGCCCGCCGCGATGAAGCCGAACAGGCGCCGTCCCTGTTCACTGGAAAAGCGGTCCACCAACACGCTCCAGAAGATGCTGACAATGAACAGGTTATAAATACTGATCCAGACGAAAAACACCCGCCCTACGCCCACCGGCGCGACGTGATTGGCGATCAACCCGCCAAACACCAGCATCGACAGGGCGATCAAGCGATAGATCAATGGCACGAAGCGTAGCGCCGGCAGCCGCGAGACCAGCGCACCGAACAGCGGCACCATCAGCAGCATCACCAGGAAAGTGGCCGTGAACAACCACTGCAATTTGTCGGCGCCACCTTCCAGGCCCAGGGCATCGCGCAGCGGTCGTACCAGGTAGTAGCTGGCGAGCACGCAGAAATGAAAGGCAAAACCCAGCATCAGCGCCGTTCTTTCGGATGGCAATACGGTGAGCCACTTCAGAACGATGGGCATGGGCGCCCTCCCGGTGCGTGCGTTATCGATCGACTACACTTTGATCGCTATCAGGCGATAGCAGCCTTCAGGCCCAGAGCAGTCAATGCCGCCCACTAACGTTAGTCGAATGTCGCGCACCCTGGTGTATCTCGTCGTCATCGTCACAGCGCTGTACCTGGTGCTCTGCGTGGCGTTGTTCGTGTTCCAGCGCGCCCTCATCTACTTCCCGCAACCTCGTGCCATCGACGCCTCGGCAGCGCTGCTCACCCTGTCGGTCGACGACGCGCGAGTGCTGGTCTCCGTGCGCCCGCGCGACGGCGCCAAGGCGTTGATCTATTTCGGCGGCAATGCCGAAGACGTATCCCGCAACCTGCCCGGGTTCGCTCAGGCCTTCCCGGATCATGCCCTCTACCTGATGCACTACAGAGGCTACGGTGGCAGCTCCGGTTCGCCCTCCGAAGAAGCGATCCAGCGCGATGCCGTGGCCCTGTTCGACCAGGTCTACGCCACGCACCCGCATATCGCCGTGGTCGGTCGCAGCCTGGGCTCGGGGGTCGCCGTGCGTCTCGCCAGTCTCCGGCCGGCTGCGCGTCTGGTCCTGATCA
>DQGF01000406.1:5585-7540 GCA_003525045.1 Pseudomonas sp.
ACCGGCGGCGCGCCTGGTGCTGATTACGCCCTACAACAGTCTTGAAGAACTCGGCGCCCGGCAGTACCCGATTTTCCCGGTGAAGTGGCTGCTAAAGGACACCTTCGACTCCTGGAAATACACCGCTCGCATCAGGGTGCCGACGCTATTGATCGTGGCCGAGCGGGACGAAGTGATACCGCGTTCCAGCACCGAGCGACTCTATAGGCATTTTACGGATGGCGTGGCGTCGTTACGGGTCATACCAGGTGTCGGGCACAATTCGATTTCCGAAAGTCCCGACTATCTCAAACTGCTGGGCGGCGGATTGTGAACGCCTTCAGTTTTAGAAGAAACTTATTACTCATTACTTAAAACAACTTCCAAAACTCTTCGCGACCACATGACAATATACAGGCGCCATTCTACTGACCCATTAACTTACATCTGACAACCCATGCGCGACACCATCAAACAGCTACAAATTCAACCACAGCGACGAACGGGTAAGAAATAATATATCTTTTAAAAACAATCATTAACAGCCAATACCTACCGTCAATTCTAATAAATTAAACAAATAATCCGCGACTCACAACAGAGCCAAAAGTTTCAGTTATTAAATTATTAAAAAAACAACATATAACCTTTGCCCTTATCACCATTGATGTTAATAATCGCGCCGCTTTCGGACGGTCACACAACTTGCCTGCTAACTTTTAGTGATCGGCAAGTCTCTCCCGTTAAAATTCCGATCATTACCAATCTCAACTATCGCAAGTTGATCCAAGGCGAAATCATGCTTGGCTCGGCTGTTATGCGGCGCACTAGAACTGCGCAAGGAAGGCATCATCGTTCGCCATCATTCACCGATCAGGATCCTCTCGATCTTCGGCACACGCCCGGAAGCCATCAAGATGGCACCCCTGGTCAAGGCTCTTGCTGCGGAGCCCGGCATTCATTCGCAGATCTGCATCACAGGCCAACATCAGAGCATGCTTAAACAGGTGCTGGATCTGTTCGACTTGAAGGCCAATTACACCCTCGATGTCATGACCCCGAAGCAGACCCTGAACTCGCTGACCGCGGCGTTATACGGCGCGATCGACCCGGTGCTGGAAATGACCCGGCCAGATCGGGTGCTGGTGCATGGCGATACGACGTCGGCCATGGTCGCGGCGATGGCTGCCTTTCACCGACGCATCCCCGTGGGCCACGTCGAAGCCGGCTTGCGTACCGGAGATATTTACAGCCCGTGGCCGGAAGAAATGAACCGGCGCTGCATCGACCTGGGGGCGGATCTGCTGTTCGCACCGACCTGCGAATCCCGCGACAATCTGCTTGGCGAACGCCTGCAAGGGCATTCCCTGGTGACCGGCAATACCGTGATCGACGCCTTGCAAATGACGGCCCGACGCATCGACCAGGACCGGGGGCTGCGTGACAGCCTGGACCGGCAGTTTTCGTTCCTGCAACCCGGGCGCAAGGTATTGCTGGTGACCGGCCATCGCCGGGAGAACTTCGGCGACGGTTTCCTGGATATTTGCCAAGCCCTGCGCCATCTGGCCCGGCGCGCGGATATCCAGATTGTCTATCCGGTGCATCTGAATCCGAACGTGCTGGGCCCGGTGACTGAACGACTGGGCGATTTGCCCAACGTGCATTTGATCGCCCCCCTGGATTACCTGGCGTTCGTGCGCCTGATGCAACGTGCTCACGTGATTCTCACCGACTCCGGTGGCGTGCAGGAAGAAGCGCCGTCCCTGGGCAAACCGGTGCTGGTGATGCGTGATGTCACTGAGCGCCCGGAAGCGGTGGCTGCGGGTACTGTGCGGTTGGTCGGGACTTCACCGGATACGATCATTCGCGGTGTCAACGCGCTGTTCGATGACGATCTGCTATGGCGTCGGGCTGCCCGGGCGGCCAACCCTTACGGCGATGGCAAGGCCAGCGCACGCATAGTCGATGCGCTGATG
>DQGF01000406.1:7853-17229 GCA_003525045.1 Pseudomonas sp.
CCCGTCGATGAGTTTGTCGCGGGTCGACCCCCGAGGTACCTGCAACGCGTGCCCATGTTAGCGCAAGCCCATCACTCGGTATTCACCTCTGTGTAACCCGTTCGCTTCCCTCTTATCTGCTCGAGATCTGCCTGAATGAAGTCTTCCGTTGCCCTCCATACGGGTGCGCTCAGCGCCCTTGCCTGTGGCGTGAGCCTGCTCGCGCTCATGCCTGCCTTTGCCCTGGCTGCGGACAGCCCGCTCACCCAGGCAATCAACCGGCTCAACGCCGATACCCGGCAAGAGCGCGAGATCCGCTTGAGCGACCTGGGGATCGACGCACCGATCATCCTCGGCTCCACCGACTCCCGACGCGAACTGTCCCTGCCGCTGCCCGCCGGTGTGCCGCTGACGGATGCCACATTGAATTTCGACGCCAGTTACCTCAATGGCGAAGGTGGCCGCAATACGTTGCTGCTGTCGCTGGACGGCTATCCGGTACGCGCCGAAGGGCTCAGCGAAGTCCAGGGCGACGCCAGCGCCATCTTGGGTGTGGACAAGAAAGCGCGGGACAGCGGCTCGCTGCGCCTGGGCATTGCCTGGTCGTCGATCGTGTCCAGGGTGCTGTGCGAAGACGAACGCGCCATCGGCAACGTATTGCGTATCGAACCGGCCCCCCGCCTCAATTACAGCTACGACGCCAGCCAGTTGCAGGACGTCGGCGCCGCCTGGACCGCCTTGCCCGGCAAGCCGGGGATCATGGTCGCCTCGGGCACCTTGTCCGCCGACAGCTACGACGCGGCCTGGCGCCTGGGTGTGGCCCTGGAGCGGATTGGCAAACACAGCCGCATCCTGCCCTTCCCTGCCCTACAAGACAGCGTTGACCTGAGCGGCCTGCGCATCCCCGCCGAACTGCTGACGATTCCAGCGTTCGCCAGCCTCAACGGCAAAGGCCCGCACGTTCTGGCGGACCCGGCGCAAATCGGCGCGCTGTTGATGTTGGGGCAGACGCCGAACGTCCAGGCGGACCTGGCCATCAACGATCCGCCACTGCTCAAGGACGTCAATGAGTCACTGAACGCGCTGCAGAGCCAGATCCAGGGCCTCGACGCCACGGCAGCCAACGCCTTCACGCAATGGCGTGAGCGGCATATCAATGCAGGTCTGGCCGCCACCGGTACTGACAATGTGCGCCTGGCATTGCTCGGTACACGCCCGGTGCTGATGATCGCGCCCCAGGCCACCGGCAAGGCATTGGCCCTGTTCAGTTCGGCCTGGAACAGGTTGGCCCGCAGCCGCCAACTGACGGTCGGCGAAGCACAGCTGCCCTTGAGCGTCGACGGCCGCGTGGCCTTGTCGCGCCTGGGCGGCAACCCCGGCGCCATCGACGTGCTGGCCAAGTCCGACTGGAGTACCTCGTTCCCCTTGGGCAGTGTGGCCTACGACGGTCGCCTGCCGGTCAAGGCGGTGATCGATGTGTCTGCCGCACCCGGCGCCTCGGACACCGCGCCGGTGGCCTCGCTGTTTCTCAACGATTATCTGATTGGCGCGCAACAGCTCGTGGCCAACGGTGAAAAGCAGCGCATCGAAGCGCATATCCCGCGTTACACCCTGGGTTCGAAGAACGTGTTGCGTGTGTCGTTCCAGCGCCAGCCGGTCAGCGATCGTTGCCTGGAAACACCACAAGCCTTCCCGGTCTCGGTGCTGCCCACCAGCCACATCGTGCTGGAAAAAACCGCGCTGAACGATGACTTTTCCGGCATGGCCGCACGCTTCGCCGAAGACACGCAAATCCTCGTGCCACAGGCCTACCTCGAACACCCGTCGAGCAGCCTGCCGCAAGTGATTGCGGTGGCCGACGCCACCGGTGTGTCGCCGCTACGGGCGCAGCTGAAAGTCATCGCCGATCCACAGAACTCGGTCACCCCGGATAAAGCCTTCCTGGCCTTCGAGCTGCCGATCAAGGACAGCCAGGAGTCGGTGCAAGTCGATGAGCAGGGTCGCTTGCGCATCAATCACAAGGACCAACTGCTGCTGGATCTGCACCCGCTCAATCACCTGGCGTCGCTGCAAGTGGTGGATGGCGCCAGTCAACACGGTCTGGTCTATCGCGCCCTTGGCAGCGCTGCGCCAGCCTTTGCCAAACCGATTGTGCTGACCCGCGGCAACGTGGCGATCCTCGGTGACAACGGTGCGCTGAGCATCTTCGACACCCAGGACCCGAGTGGCAGCCAGCTGATCGACAACGAAGAACCCAAAGGACTGGACGCCTGGCGTAAACCGTCGTGGTTGTGGCTGATTCCCGGCGGCATCCTGTTGCTCCTCATCCTGTTGCTGGCCGGCCGTAATGCCCGTCGCAATCGCCAGTAACGGAAACCTTCGATGACGTCGCTTTATTGGCCCTATTGGCTGGCCCACTACTACAGCTTCCTGGAGATCTCGACCATCGTGGTCGCGGTGCTGATCCTGATCTCCAGCCTGGACGATCTGTTCATTGACCTGTGGTACTGGTCCCGCCGCCTGTTGCGCAAATTCACCGCGGAGCGCAAATACCGGCCGCTGACGGCCGAGCAGTTGCTGGCCCGGGATGAACAGCCCCTGGCGATCATGGTCCCGGCCTGGCTGGAATATGACGTCATCGCGCCGATGATCGAGAACATGGTGTCGACCCTGGATTACCAGAACTATGTGGTCTTCGTCGGCACCTACATCAACGACCAGCGCACCATCGATGAAGTGGAACGCATGCGGCGGCGCTACAAGCAGCTGCACCGCGTGGAAGTGCCGCATGCCGGGCCGACCTGCAAGGCCGACTGCCTGAATTGGCTGATCCAGGCGATCTTCCTGCATGAGCAAATCCACGGCATGACCTTCGCCGGCGTGGTAATGCACGACAGCGAAGACGTGCTGCACCCGATGGAATTGCGTCTGTTCAACTATTTGCTGCCGCGCAAGGACATGATCCAGTTGCCCGTGGTGTCGCTGGAGCGCAACTGGTACGAGTGGGTGGCCGGCACCTACATGGACGAGTTCGCCGAATGGCACGGCAAGGATCTGGTGGTGCGTGAAAGCCTGACCGACACGGTGCCATCGGCCGGCGTCGGCACCTGTTTTTCCCATCGTGCCCTGCGCGTGCTGGCCGGGAAAACCCAGAACCAGCCGTTCAACACCGACAGCCTGACCGAGGACTACGACGTCGGCGCGCGCCTGGCCAAGGTCGGCATGAACGCGATCTTCGTGCGGTTCCCGGTGCAGTTCCGGGTGTTGCGTAAATCATGGTTCCGCAAGCCTTACGAATCGACCCTGAAGATGCCGTTGTGCGTGCGCGAATTTTTCCCCGACACCTTCCGCACCGCGTTCCGCCAGAAAGCTCGCTGGACGTTGGGCATCGGTTTGCAAGGTTGGGAGCAGATGGGCTGGAGCGGCTCGCTGGCCAACCGCTATCTGTTGTTTCGTGACCGCAAAGGCGTGGTCACGGCGTTCGTCAGCATCATCGCCTACGTCATTCTGGCGCAGCTGCTGGGCCTGATCATCCTGCGCCAGAGCGGCCTGTGGGACGTGAGTTTCCCGACGCCTTTCGAATCGAACGGGTTTATCGCGTACCTGCTGTTGGCCAACGGTATCGCCCTGGCCTGGCGGATCGCGCACCGCTGCTATTTCACCACCGTGCTGTACGGCTGGCAGCATGGCTTGCTGTCGATCCCGCGGATGGTCGTGGGCAATTTCGTCAACTTCATGGCCGCGTCCCGTGCCTGGCGCATGTTCCTGGTTGGCAAGCTGCTCAACCGCAAGCTGGTCTGGGACAAGACCATGCACGACTTCCCGTCCACCGATCTGGTCGCTGCCGCACCGCGCAAGCTGGGCAGCGTGCTGCTGTCCTGGCAGGCAATCAACGACGCCGATCTGCAAAGCGCCCTGGCCGAACAGAAAACCCGACACATGCCTTTGGGGCGGATTTTGCTCAGCAACGGTTGGCTGGACGACGAAACCCTGGCGGAAGCCATCGCCTTCCAGAACGACTTGCCACGGGTGTTCGACGTGGCTGCCAAGGCACGCAATTCACCGCTGATGCTGGACGAAGAATTCGCCCTGCGCTGGCGCGTGGTGCCGCTGGGCTTGAATGCCCAGGGCCATACGCAAGTTGCCGTGGCCAGCCCGCTGCCGGCCGAAGGTCTGCAACAGGTCAGCGATGAGCTGGGCAGCGTGCCGGTGCAGCTGATTGCCCGGGAAAGCGAAATCGTCGCGCGATTGCGTCAGCTGAAGGTGCGCGAAGGCCAGTCGGTTCCGGATGCCGGTGCGCCACTGTTGGGCGACCTGCTGATCGAGATGGGACTGCTGGATCGCGACGTGTTCAGCCGCACCATGCTGCAATACCGCCCGCAACACCACGGACGCATCGGCGACTACCTGGTCGACAGCGGCGTGCTGCCTCGCGCCACCATTGAAAAGGCCGTCGCGCGTCAGCACAGCCACTATCCCGAGGAGCTTCCGGCATGAACCGCCCCTTCCTGACCCTCATGGCCACGGGGCTGAGCCTGATGCCCGGGTATGCTCATGCCGAGACGCTGCCATTGCCGTTGACCGGCCCCGCCTATGAAACGGCCAATGAGGCGTACAGCGCCTACGAGCGCAAAGACTACGACCTGGCCATCGCCAAGGCCCGCGAAGCGTTGCGCCAACGGGCCGACATTACCCGCTTGAACACGCTGATGGTGCTGGCTCAACGCGACAAGGAGCTGCGTGATCATCCCAGACGCTACCCGCAGTCGCGGCAGGCCCCAGGCTTCGGTGCCGCGGCCCGGGCCTTCAAGGCCTATGATCGCGATGACTTCAGCCTCGCTGCCCAGGCGGCACGCCAAGCCATCGCACAGGCGCCCAAGCGCATGGATTACCGGTTGCTGCTGATCGAATCCTTGCAGCGCCAACACAATCTGCCGGCAGCGGATCAAGCCACCACCCAGGCCCTGGCCGTGTTCCCGGACGACGATACGTTGTTGATGCGTCGCGAAGCGATTCGGCGTCAATTGGCGGCACCGCTGGCGGTCCAGGGCTATCGCGCCCTGGAGCAAGGCCAGGCGTCACTGGCCGTGGACCAGGCCAGAAAAGCCGTCGCCTGGGCCCCGGAAATCGGCGCCCATCAGCAACTGCTGATCAGTGCCCTGCTCGCTGCCAGGGATTACCCGGGGGCCGAACAGGCCGCGTCTGGCGCCTTGGACCAGGACGATGGAGAAATCGCACCGTGGATTCTGCGCAGCTATGCCCTTGATCGTCAGGGCAAGACTCAAGCGGCCGAGGCTGACCTGAATCACGCCTTGGCCATCGATGGCCTGCTGGATGCGGAAGTCCGTGACATCCGGTTCTTCGCCGCCGACGCCGCACTGGCCCATGGCGAGCCGCAACAGGCGCTCGATCATCTGCAGCCATTGGTTGACGATGACAGCGGCGAAGTGGCCCGCCGACGGACGGCCGCCCGAATGGCGCTGCGGCAGAAAAACAACGGCTTGAACGCTGTTGCCCACTTTCCGGCACCGGCCCTGAACTGTCAGGAAACGGCCTTCGGCCTGGTCTGCGATATCTGGCCGGGCAACCAGCGTGACGGCGGAACCGACATGGCCGCCCAGGCCTACGCGGCCCTGGCCCGCAAGGACCCGGCGACCGCGGTTGCCTTGGCCAATGAAGCCATCGTCCGCGCGCCGCAGAACCCGGCGTACCGACGCCTGTTGGTCAGCGCCCTGAGTGACCGCAAACAGGGGCCCGAAGCCATTGCAGCGGCCAGCGACGGCCTCAAGATCAGTGGCGATGACGCCCGGCTGCTGGCCCAACGCGGCCGCCTGCATCAGCAAGCGGGTGACGATGCCGAGGCGCGCAAGGACTTTACCCGGGCCTTGGCCCTGGGCAGTTTGCCCGCTTACGAAGAAGCCAGTCTGTATGCCGCCATCGGCCAGCGCCGAACCGCGCGCGAACGGCTGCAACAAGCGCGGGACACCGGTGAGCTGGAATCGATGAGCGCGCTGCAGCTCGCTTATTTGTCGGTCCAGGCCGGCGATGATGACGGCGCCCACGCGTCGTTTCGCAAGGCCGATGCCGACACCCGCCTCACGCCGACGGCGACCCAGGACGCGGCCTACACCGCCATGCGGGTCAATGATGACGAGCAAGCCGTCACTTACTTCAAGCGCGTCATCGACGCGCAAACCTCCGGTGACCTGGACATGCCCGCGCAACAACTGTTCGACACCCGTCGCGCAGTGGCCGATGTGTCGCGCACCTGGGGCCTGACTAGCACCACCAGTTATCGTGGCAACAGCTCCAGCAGTGGTCTGAGTGCAGCCCCGACCAGCGGCAGTAACAGCAATGACAGTCTGCAAAACAGCACCGAATTGTCCTGGCGTCCCCTGGGTTACCGCAACGCACGTTTTGTCGAACTCTACGGACGCGTCACCGACACGCTGTGGAGCAAGAACAGCGATTCGGACACTGGTTTCGATGCGCTGCAAGGCGCCGTGGGTGTACGGGTCAAACCGTTCACGGCGCTGAACGTGATGGCCGCCGTCGAGCGCACTTTCCCCCTGGGATCGTCGGACGTCGATGGCGACTGGCTGGTGCGCCTGGGTTATGGCTCGAGCGTCGGCACCGATCTGCGGGTCGATACCTCCAGCTGGTGGACCTCGCAGTTGTTCGCCGAGGCCGGGCATTACCTCAATGACTCGCGCGATTACTTCAACAGCGAATGGCAGGTGGGTCGCAGCTACGCCATCGGCGGCACAGGCTCGCGCTGGGTAAGCTTCCCGCATGTGGTGGCCGCGTTCGACTACGACTCCAAAATGCACAGCCAGACCGCTGCCGACGGCAGCACGGACTCATCATCCGGCAAGGCCGGTGGCATCGGTGTCGGGAACAACGTCCGGTACTGGTTCCGCGAAGATGCGTACAACGCCCCCCGTTCGTACGTGGATTTTTCCCTGCAGTACCGCGTGAAAGTGCTGGGCGATGACCGCGCCAAAGGCGTGTTCGCGCGCCTGACCTATTCCTATTGAGGACTGACATGAACGCTCGAGTTTTTTTGTGGCTGGGTCTTGGCCTGGTCCCGACATGGGTACAAGCCGCCCCTGAAATCGCCCAGCTGTACGCGCCAAAACTGCCTGAAGGCTCCGCCTGGGTACGGGTGGTCAATCCCGGCGATACCGCCCTGCAGGTCCGGGTGGGCCAAGGCGTGACCCTGGCCCTTTCCGCCCGGACTGAGGTGGCCAGCCCATTTCAGGTGGTGGACTCGCGACAACCGCTGCACGTGACCGTTAATGGTCGCGAGATCAAAGGCCTGAGCGCACCGAAAAGTGCTTGGGTCACGCTGATTCTCGCCAGCGACCCAACACTGCCTCCACGCCTGGTGATCGACCCGCCGCTGCGCGGTAAAGACCTGCGCGCCGAACTCAACGTTTATAACCTGGGCAGCGGTTGTGAACAGGCCGACATCAAGCTGGCCAATGGCGCTGCCGTATTCAGCCAGGTGCCGTTCAATGGACAAGCCCAGCGCACGATCAACCCGGTGCAGGCGACGTTGATTGCCAGCTGCAATCAGAACAGCAGCCTGCCGTTGAAGCTGGCGCCCTTCAAGGCCGGCGATCGCTATAGCCTGTTCCTGATCGGCTCCCGCCAGGCGCCACGCCTGATTGGCCTTGTCGACCAGACCGCGCCATGACCCTTTCATTCAAACCCGAGCGTTCTATCTATCGTTTGTCGATTCGCACCATGATCGCCGGTCTGCTGCTGGGCTTGTCGGGCACTGGCGTGCAAGCGGCCTCGGCGGTGATCACCGGCAACGGCGGCTGGTTGTTCCCGGCCTGGGAAAGCTTGAGCAAGGTCGATAACCCCGGCACGGCACGCAACATTGCGCTGGTGAAACAACTCCAGCAGCAACTTGCGCGCGAACACATCGGGTTGGTCGTGCTGGTGGTGCCGATGAAAGCGCCGCTTTATGCCCGGCGCCTGCCCGCCGATCAGCCCCTGAGCCCGGCGGTCGTGCAGCGCTACGAGCAGTTGCAGAGCGACCTGACCCAAGCGGGCCTGACCACGCTGAACATCAAGCCGATCCTGCAACGGACCGAGCAAGGCCAACAGACCGCGTTTTACCGCGCCGACTACCACTGGACAGCCTGGAGCGCCGAAAACACCGCTGACGCTACGGCGCAATTGATCAGCGGGCGTTACCGCCTGCCCGGTGAACCCGGCGGGGGCGCCGCGCTGGGCCAGTGGTTCGACCGACGCGCGTTCGGCGACCTGGCGAGCAATTTCCTGCCAGCGATCAAGCGCAAGGCCATTGGTCGCGACATTTACACCGTTCGCCATCAGGCAGAGAAAGACTTGCTGATCGATGACGCGCCAGCACCGGTTCAGGTAATCGGCAACAGCTTTGTCCAGCCTTATCTGGGTTTTACCCAGAAGCTCTCCAATGCCCTGGACCGTCCCGTCGCGCTGACCTGGAATCCCGGCGATGTCGGCCCGTGGGCTACGCTGCTGCAATACCTGGAGTCGGCGGATTTTGTCCAACACAAGCCGCACGTGATCGTCTGGCAATTCAATGAGGGCCAGTTCCACCTCGGCCCTGATGCGGCAGCCAACTGGAATGCAAAAGGCGTCACCCCGCTGAGCCAATGGCATCAGCGCATCAACAAGGCACTTCCGTGACAATCTTCGGCTACACCGCCAGACGCGCGACCGTTGCGGCCCTGTTGCTTGCCGTCATCCTCGGCGCAGGTATCGGCATGCGCTATATGACGAACTCCAAGGCTCTGGACCCGGGAATTGTCGGCATCGTCTGGCAGCCGGACAACAAGACCGTGGGCATCAGCGGAAACTGGGAACGATTGGGCGCTCGAGAACTGTTGGTGCAATGGACCGTCGTCGACGATCAGGCGTTCGTTCCCGGCAGCGACTTGCCCAGCGTCCCGGTCCTGCCCGATTGGGCGCGCATCGCCAAGGCCCCCTGGGCTCAGGATGTGATCCTCGGATTGGCCGGTTATTTCAGTGAGAACCGTTCAAGGGACAACATCGAGCAACTGGCAGTGGTCTCAGAACGCATCGCCAGACTGCCGACGCCACTGCACGTCACCGGCTGGTATTTCCCGGCCGAAGTCGATCCCAGCTGGACCCGCGCCAAGGAATTGCCCGCCCTGCTGGCCAGGCTGCCACGACCGTTGTGGATCAGTGTCTACGACGGCGCCAACATCGGCCCCGCGGCCACTGCCGACTGGCTCAAGCAATGGCTGCCGGATGACATCGGCGTGTTCTTTCAGGATGGCGTCGGCGTCTATGCGCGCACGGCACCCGTGGCCCGAACCTACGCTGACGCCTTGGGCGAACGTCTGGGCAAGGAGCGTGTGCGAATCATCGTCGAAGC
>DQGF01000406.1:17560-17704 GCA_003525045.1 Pseudomonas sp.
GGCGGATTCCGCTCCGCCACCGCTGCCGAACTCAAAACGCAGATCGCGGCGTATGACGGCTTTCCCCTCTACCTGTTTGACGGACCGCACTACGTGACACCGCAATTGGTGGAGCAATTGCAGCCATAACGGCCCGTTCAATTT